>JAPLGX010000045.1 GCA_026389925.1 Chloroflexota bacterium | reverse complement strand
AGATCGACGCCGCCACGGCTATCGTCGATGAGGTCTCATGCGTCGGATGCAAGGAGTGCATCGCCTCCTGCCCGTACCAGGCGATCGAGTTCCTTGAGGACAAGCGCAAGGCGTACGTGCGCGAGGCCCTGTGCAAGGGTTGCGGCACCTGCGTTGGCACCTGCCTGTCGAAGTCGATTGCCCTCAAGCACTTCACCGACCGCCAGCTCGTCTCGGAAATGATCGGCGCCATGACGGCCATGAAGATGTTTGAGCAGGCGCAGACGGAGGTGGCGTGATGCCCGAGCCCAAGATCATCGGCTTCCTGTGCAACTGGTGCTCCTACCGCGGGGCCGACGCGGCCGGCATGGCCCGCATGAAGTACCCGCCCCACGTCAAGATCATCCGCGTGCCGTGCAGCGGGCGCATATCTCCGGAACTGGTTTTGCGCACCTTCCGCGAGGGAGCGGACGGCGTGATGGTCCTGGGGTGCCATATCGGCGATTGCCACTTCAGCACCGGCAACCACCGCACCGCCAAGCGCATGCCCATGCTCAAGAAGCTGCTCGAGTACACCGGCATCGACCCCCAGCGGCTCTACGTCAACTGGGTGTCGGCCGCGGAAGGCGAAAAGTTCGCGACGGTCATCACGGAGTTCACCGACGCGATGCGCGCCCTGCCCCCGATGAGCGAGGTGATGCGATGAGCGACCGATTGACTGCGCTGCGCCAGGCGCTTGAGCGCATCCTGCCGGAGGTAGACGGCGTCGTCGCTCTCAAACAGGGACCGGCCGGCATGGTGGCGCCCCACCTGTTCCTTCCGTCGCAACCCACGGAGCTGGAGGCCCTCAGTCTGTGGCCGAAGTACCCGGTCCCCGATACGCTCAAGATCCTCCAGAAGGCGCACCCGGGGACGACCCTGGCGGTGGTCTGCCGCGGCTGCGAGGAACGCGGCATTGTCGAGATGGCCAAACACGCCCAGATCGACCTGGCCAACGTGCGCCTGATCGGGCTGCAGTGCGTCGCCGACGAAGCCACCTTCTGCCGCTGCGCCAAGCCCTTCACCCTCCACGCCGCGACCACCGTCGGGGACAAGATCGAGGGGGTCCCCGATCCGCTGACCGACGCCTTCCTGGCCAAGAGTCAGGAGGAGAGGCTGGCCTTCTGGAAGGAGCAGTTCCTGCACTGCATCAAGTGCTACGGCTGCCGCAACATCTGCCCGCAGTGCTTCTGCAACGTGTGCGCTCTGGAGGATGGGACCTGGGTGGAGACGGGCCGCCTGCCGATGCCCTTGCCGCCCATGTATCACCTGGTGCGGGCGATGCACATGACGGCCAAGTGTGTGGCGTGCCGCGAATGCGAGGAAACCTGCCCGGCCGGAATCCCCATGGCCATCCAGTTCCGCCTGATGGCGCGCGACGTCCAGCAGATGTTTGGCTACGAGACGGGGGCCGTCATCGACCAGAAGCCGCCCCAGCTCTTGGTTCTCGAAGAGGGCGACTACACCAAGACCGGCCTGCCGCACTAGCCAGGCTGCAATGAGAAGGAGGCACGCGCATGGAATACCGAAATGTCCTGACGACCTGCCCCTACTGCGGCACCGGGTGCAACCTCCACCTGCAGGTGCTCGACGGAAGGCTGGTTGGCGTCCTGCCGGCCAAGGGCCATGTCATCGCCGACGGCGGGCTGTGCATCAAGGGCTGGAACGCCCACGCCTTTGTCCACGACAAGGACCGCCTGCAGACCCCGCTCATTCGCAAGAACGGTGCCCTGACCGAGGCCTCTTGGGATGAAGCCCTGGGCCTGGTCGCCGAAAGCCTCGGCAAGATCAAGGCGGAGCGCGGCGCCGACAGCATCGGCATCCTGACCTCGGCCAAGTGCACCAACGAGGAGAACTACGTCCTGCAGAAGTTCGCCCGCGCGGTAATCGGGACCAACAACGTCGATCACTGCGCCCGTCTCTGACACGCTCCCACGGTGGCCGGTCTGGCCGCCACATTCGGCAGTGGAGCGATGACAAACTCGATCCCCGAGTTTGAGACGGACACGAACTGCTTCCTGATCATCGGCTCGAATACGAGCGAGGGCCACCCGCTGATCGCCACGCGGATCCTCAAGGCCAAGCAGCGCGGGGCCAAGATCATCGTCATGGACCCGCGCCGCAATCAGGTGGCCAGCTGGGCCGATCTGTATATCGCCTTCAAACCCGGCACCGACGTGGCTGTCTTCAACGGCCTGATCCACGTGATCATCCAGGAGGGCCTGGCCGACGAGGCCTTCATCCGGGAGCGAACCGAGGGCTTCGATGAACTCAAGAAGCTGGTCGCCGACTATCCGCCTGAGAAGGTGGAGGAGATCACCGACGTGCCGGCCGAGAGCCTGCGCCAGGCGGCCCGCATGTACGCCGCGGGCAAACCGGCCGCAATCATCTATGCCATGGGCATCACCCAGCACACGACCGGCGTCGACAACGTCAAATCGACCGCCAACTTGGCCATGCTGTGTGGCAACCTGGGGATCCCCGGCGGCGGGGTCAACCCGCTGCGCGGGCAGAACAACGTGCAGGGGGCTTGCGACATGGGCGCCCTGCCGAACGTGTACCCCGGCTACCAGGTCGTCACCTCGGCCGAGGTCCAGAAGAAGTTCCAGGAGGCCTGGGGCAGCACCGGCCCCGCCACGGTGGGCCTGACCGTGACCGACATGGTCAACGGCCTCGAGGAGGGCAAGGTACGCGCGCTGTACGTGATGGGCGAGAACCCGATGCTTTCGGATCCTGACCTCAACCATGCGCGCCACTGCCTGGAGCAGGCGGAATTCCTCGTCGTGCAAGACATCTTCCTGACCGAGACCGCCCGCATGGCGCATGTTGTCTTACCCGGCGTCACCTTTGCCGAGAAGGACGGCACCTTCACCGCCACCGACCGGCGCGTGCAGCGCGTTCGTCAGGCCATCCCGCCCATCGGCGATGCACGGCAGGATTGGCAAATCGTGTGCCAGGTGGCGCACCTGATGGGCGGCCAGGGCTTCGAATATGCCTCGCCGCAGGAGATCATGGTGGAGGTCGCGCGCCTCACGCCCAGCTATGGCGGAGTGAGCTACGAGCGCCTGGAGCAGCTCGGCTGGCTGCAATGGCCCTGCCCCAACGCCGATCACCCCGGCACCGCTTACCTGCACAAGGGCAGGTTCTCTCGCGGCGTGGGTCTCTTTACCGCCATACCCTACAAGCCTGCCGCTGAACTGCCGGACACCGACTATCCGTTCACCCTGACCACCGGGCGGCTGATGTTCCACTTCCACACCGGGACGATGACCCGCCGCTCGAAGAAGCTGGCGAGCGAAGTGCCCGAGGCCTACATCGAGATCCACCCCGAGGATGCCAAGCGCATCGGGCTCAATGGCGGGCGCCGGGCGCGGGTGGTGAGCCGCCGCGGCCAGATTGAGCTCGGCGTCCGAGTCACCGAGCGCATCAAGCCGGGCGTCGTGTTCATTCCCTTCCACTTTGCCGAAGCGGCCGCCAACGCATTGACAAACTCGGCCATCGACCCGGTGGCCAAGATTCCAGAATACAAGGTCTGCTCGGTCAGGGTCGAACCGGCTGCACTCTAGGCCAGAGGAGAATCCATGGACATACGCAAAGTCTACGAGTACGCGCTGCAGCGCGAGTACGAAGGCAAGAAGTTCTTCGAGGAAAACGCCGGCCGGCTGCACCACGCGGCCGCGGTGGGAGCCTTTAAGGCGCTGGCCGCCGAAGAACAGAAGCACATCGACTTCATCAGCAGCCAGATCGCCGAGCTCGACCGCGGCGAGAAGCCGAGCGCCGCGATGGGCTCCAGCTTGCAGAAGGAGGGGTTCTTCTCCCAGCGAGCCGCCTCGGAATCGCTTGACCAGACCGTCACCGAGGCCATGGTGCCCGACTTGCCGGTGCTGCGCACGGCCTACCTCATCGAACGCGACTTCGCCGAGTTCTACGAGATGTCGGCCCAGAAGGCCGAGGGCGAATCGAAAAAAGTGCTCGACATGCTCGCCCGCTGGGAACATGGGCACGAGCGGCTCTTCAAAGAGATGCACGACAAGGCTTTCGAGCAATACGCCAGCATGCCGTGGGGCGGTTAACCCGCGGCACGCAGGCCGGTGTGCGCTCCTTGTGCAGCCTTACGGATGTGCCGGCAGGCCCAACAGGGGTGGAGCGCCGCTCCATTGACCTCTCCAGCCGTCCTGCCAACCAACCCACCTCAGGAGGTGCACCACTGCCGTTCCATCACAGCCCGCACGACAATCGCACCGACACGCTGTCCCGAAACAGGGGACCCGCCCAACGATCCCTACCTCACAGGAGCAGACCATGAGCGATCAACCGATTTCGTTTGATGCAGTCCTGCCGCCCGGCATGGCCGCCAAGGCCGAGGAACTCGGCCTCAAGAAAGCCGGCCTGCCGGCGATTAACATGTTCGTCCTGGCCATATTGGCCGGTGCCTTCATCGGGGTGGGCGCCATCTTCGCCACGACCGTCAGCGCCGGCTCGATGTCCGTCAAAGACGCGGCCGGGGCGGCCGCCTTCTCCACCGGCCTTCCCTACGGTGTGGTGCGGCTGCTCACGGGCCTGGCCTTCACCGTCGGCCTGATCCTGGTCGTCGTCGGCGGCTCGGAACTTTTCACCGGCAACAACCTGATCATCATGGCTTTCGCCAACCGCAAAGTGACCCTGGGCGGCCTGCTGCGCAACTGGTGCATCGTCTACGCCGGCAACTTCGTCGGTTCGATCCTGACCGCCTACATCGTCTTCCTGGGCAAGCAGTACTCCTTCGGCAGTGGCGCCATCGGCTTGGCCGCGCTCGGTATCGGCGAGGCCAAGACCAGCCTGACCTTCATCCAGGCCACGGCCCTGGGCGTCATGTGCAATGCCCTGGTGTGCATGGCGGTCTGGCTGTGCTACAGCGCCCGCTCCACAACCGACAAGATCCTCTCGATCATCCCGCCCATCGCCTGCTTTGTGGCCGCGGGGTTCGAACACAGCGTCGCCAATATGTACTTCATCCCGGTTGCGCTGTTCATCAAGCAGTGGGGCGATGCCAGCTTCTTTGAGATGATCAAGAAGACGGCCGCCGACTTCCCTCATCTGACCTGGGGCAACTTCTTCCTAGGCAACTTGGTGCCCGTTACGCTGGGCAACATCATCGGCGGGGCATTCATGGTCGGCCTGGTGTATTGGTTCATCTACCTGCGCAAGACCGCCGCGAGGCCTGCGGCCCCCAAATAGGCATGGGCATCGCACGGCGGGCCTCCCCCCGGAGGCCCGCCGTCGCCGCGCGATCGTCGAGGTGTTGCACAGGGCTGGCCAGGAGTGTGAGACGTGGTGACACATCAGGAACTCATCTTCCGCCAATTGCTCACCCTGCAGGATGGCACGCGTGTCTTGTTGCGGCCCCTTGCCGCCGACGACCGCCAGGCGCTCATCGATCTGTATGCCTCGGTCACCTTCGAGGAGCGGCGCTACATGCACTACGAGGTGCGCGACCCGAAGGTGGTAGCCGTATGGGTGGAACACCTTGATCACACCAAGGTGCTGCACCTGGTGGCGGTGGTCGGCGACCGCATCGTGGGCGATGCGACGCTTATCTTCGGCCGGGGGCCAGAGCGCCATCGCGCCCAGGTGTTCATCTTCCTGGCCAAGGATTTCCGCCGCCGCGGGCTCGGCAATCGCATGCTCCAGGCGCTCATCGACATCGCCCGCCAGCGCAATCTGTACTTGCTCGAGGCGCAGATCATCCACGACCAGACCTCGTTCATCAAGGCGTTCCAGAGCCTGGGCTTCGAGGCCAAGTGCACTCTGGAGGACTACTTCATGCCTCCCGATGGGGAGTTGTGGAATGTCGTTCTGATGACCCTGCGCTTGCGCTCCCCGAACGAGGAATTCTAGCCCTGCGGCGCGAGCCCGGATGCCCCGGCTCGTGACGCAGCCCACTGAACGCAAGGCACCCGCCTCGACGAGGCGGGTGCCTTCGCATTCACACGGGCCATTCGCCCAACGTCTAGTGAAAGGTGGGCAAGGTGGTCATGCCGGCCGCGCGCGCGGCTGTGGTCACGATGGAGGTCAGATCGCGCTCGGCCGAGGCGGCGAGCGAGGGCCGGGTGTGGCGGCCGAGGAGTTCACGCGCACGCGCGCGCGCACGATCAAGCGCGGTGAGCTGGCCAGACTCCTTCCACGAACGGATCGACGCACGGTCAATGACCGAGGTCGGCAGATGTTGCTCGAGTTTGAAGTTCTGGCGGGTATGGCGCAGCCCGAGGAAGTCCAGGTCGGGCCCAAGTTGAGCGAACACGTCCTTGGCCAGGGTGGCATCGCGCGCCGAGATGCCCTGCAACAGGCGCTGTGCCATGGCGATCCCTTCGGCATCCAGCACGAGCTTTTCGATGCTTTGCGATGCCAGAAAGTCCAACATGCCCGCGCCGGAGATCATGTTGATGCCGGCCATCGCGCCCACCAGCGCGGTCATCCCCGATTCCAATCCGGCCTGGGCATCGACAGTCTTGGCATCTGACGCGCCGAGATAGGTGTGTGTCGGCAGCCCCAGGTGCTTGCCCACTTGCGCGTAGGCGGCATCCATCATGGCCGTCTCGATGGCGCCCATGGGAGTGGTGCCGTAGCGCATTTCGAAGATGGCCGGCGCTCCGCCCCAGACGATGGGAGCCCCGGGGCCCGCCAACTGGTGCAAGGTGACGCCGGCCAGAGTCTCGGCGGCGTGTTGGACGATCGATCCGGCCAGTGTCGCCGGCGCCGTCGCCCCGGCCAGCGGCATCGAGACGATCTCCGCTGGGATCCGCTCACGCGCGAGGAACAGCAAGTTGCCGGCGGCGAATTCGGTCCACTTGAGCGGCGGTGAGGGGCACACGTCGAAAACCGCCCGCCGGCGTGCCTGCGGCGTGTCCGCCCCGACGGCGAGCAGCATGTCGCGCATTCGCCCGAGGGTCGGCAGCCCGAAGGCACCGGTCACGACCGGTTTGGGCGAATGCAGCAAGACCAGGTAAAGGCGGTACATGTCGCCGATCGCTGGCGGCACATCGGCACAATTGACGGCTGTGCTTTGGGCCGCGTACTGGGGCAGCATGTCCGCCACTTTGACCAGATCGACGAGGTCTTGAGTCTGTGCGTTGCGGTGTTCGTGGGTCGCCCCATCCAGCACGTGCACCGCCGACGAGCCAGGGGCGAAGTGAACTCGGTCCTCCCCGTAGTGCACGGCGGGCGTGCCATCCGCCGCATACAAGTCGAAGGAGGAAGGCACCGTCGCCAACGCTTTGCGGACGAGCGCTTCCGGCAGGCACACCCGGCGGCGGTTCTTATCCGGGCGGGCCCCGTTCTCGCCCAGCAGCCGCGCGGCCTCCTCATCCTGAACTTCAACCCCGATCGTCTCGAGAATGTCGAAGGCTTCCTGCACAACCCGGTCCACCATCTCACTTTTCATCAACTGCAAAAGGGGCATGCGTGCCTCCGCCTGGTCAGGATCGCTTGCCGGGAGGATGCCCTGCCCCACGCGTGCCGAGGCAGGTACGGCCGATCAGGGCTTCTCGAGAGCCGCGATCATTCGTCCGAGTTCTTCGCGCTCGGCTGGAGCCAGGCGCTCGGGGTTATGCGTGGCCAGGATTTCGCGTGCCTTGGCATTGGCCCAGGAGACGGCTCCATCGCGCTTTGTCTCCCATTCAGAGAAGGGACGCCGATCGAAGAATGTCGGGCGCCACAGCTCGCGCATGTGCTTCTTGGTGTGGCGATGGGCGAGGAAATTGCCGCCCGGGCCGACCTCGCGGATGGCCTCCAGCGCGAGAGTCTCATCATCCACCGTAATGCCGCGGCTCATCGCGCACAGGATCGACCAGATTTCCGCGTCCAGCAGCATCATCTCATACGAGAGAATGCGCGACCCGTGCAGAAGCCCGGCGCCGAGCAGCATGTCGGACCAGGTCGAGATGGCCATGAAGGACGAGAGCGAGTTCTCCACGGCGCTCTGCCACCCCGGTTCCTTGGCGCCCGTGGCAAAAGCGCCCATCGAGAGCGGCACGTTGTAGAAATCCGCCAACACATTGGTTGCGGCGCCGAAGAGGAAATCCTCCGGCCCACCGCCGGTATAGGCACCGGAACGCAGGTCCATCGCGGTTTGGGCCGCGGCATAGAACACCGGGGCTCCGGGGAAGGCCATCTGCATGAGCGCCAACGCACTCACGACTTCGGCATTGCCCACGGTGAGCGTCCCAGCCAGCGTGGCCGGGCCGGTCGAGGCGCAGGAGGTCATGGTCATGTAGCCCACCGGCAAGCCGGCTTCGGCCGCCACCAGGCCTGCCTCCAGGCTGCCGCCATCCTGGGCCAGCGGCGGGAGGGTGCACTGCATGATCGACAGGATCGGGCGCCGGCGCAGCGCCTCACGGCCGCCAGCCAGCGCCGCGGCCATCTCGACAGCAACCCGCGCCTCGCGCTCGGTCACGATCGACTCGGTCTGCACGTGCTTGTCGCTCACCGACCAGATGGCCAGCAATTCGTGCAACGACCGGCTTTCCGGCGGCCGGTCTTGCGCGGAGATCGGGGTCCAATGGAATGCAATGGCCTCCAGGCTGTCGGCCACACGTGCCGCGTCGCGCACATCCGCAAGCGTCGAGCGGTGGCGCGAACCGGTCGCGGGGTCGATCACTTCCACCCCGCAGCCGTCGGTCCCCAGATGGCAATGCTGCCCGTCCATCGGAAGGTCGAGCGCCGGGTCGCGCCCCGCCAGCGTGTAAGCCGGGGGGGCTTTGGCCAGCGCCTGCTCGACCACAGCGCCCGGAATACGGACGATGCCGGTGGCCGCGTCGACCTTCCCGCCGTGAGAGGCGACAATCTCCTGCGCCCGAGGCGAGGGCATCTTGACACCAACCGTCTCGATCAGGTCGAGGGTGGCGGTGTGGATGCGGCGCACGTCCTCCGCCGAAAGAACCTCCAGGCGCAGTTTGGGATGAGAGATCGATTGGATGCTCATGCGCGACCCATGAGCTTCTTGGCCAGCGTCACCGCTCCCGCCGCGTCCTCCGAGAAGCCATCCGCACCGATTTCGGCCGCCCATTCTTTCGTGACCGGAGCCCCGCCGACAATCACCCGCACCTTCGGGCGCAGCCCGGCCTTTTCGGCCGCCTCCACGACCAATCGCTGCCCGGTCATGGTCGTGGTGAGTAATGCCGACACTCCGATCAGATCTGCGCCCACTTCTTGTGCCTTCTGCACGAAGAGCTCGGGGGCCACATCCACTCCCAGGTCATGCACCTCGAATCCGTTGGCGGTGAGCAGCGTCCCGACGAGCGTCTTGCCGATCTCATGGACGTCGCCCTTGATCGTCCCCAACACGACCCGTCCCGCCACCTCGCGAGCCGTGCCGCGGCGGGCCATTTCGGGTTCGAGGACTCGCACCGCCGCCTTCATGGCGGCCCCGGCACGGACCAGATCGGGCAGAAACAGATCGCCGCAGCCGAAGCCCTCGCCCACCTGATTGACGCCCGGCAGAAACCCGCGACTCACCGCTTCCATCGGGTCCATGCCGCGGGTCAGGGCTTCGCGCGCCAGCCGCTCTGCCTCCTCCGGTTCCCCATCGACAATACTGTTGCGCATCGCATCGAAAAGATCGGTCATTCCTAAGGCCCTCCATCGTCGTGGTCTGGATGATAGCAGAAACATGCACCGCGGGCAGGGCGCGGCCACGCCCGGGGCGCGTATCACGGCGCGCAAACGCCCGGCTCAGATGTGACGTTGTCCGTCGGTGATCAGGATGGGTTACGCCACGTCTGCAACAGACGGGCCGCGACGATCTGGACTTGCGCGCCAGCGCCGGGCGCGTAGAGCACGTCGAGCAAGGGCTGCAACCGCGCCTTGAGCTCGTCCTGGTGCAGGCTGTTGATCATGTGGCGCGAGGCCTGGCGGATGGGCTCGGAGGCCGCGTGGCGTGCCAATCGTTCCAAGAAGCCGGGGACGGCCGCGGCGCCGATTTCGGCCAGCGCTTCGGCTGCGGCAAAACGGACATTGCTGTCCGGGTCGCCGAGCGCACCGGCGAGCGGATCGGCGGCGGAGGCATGGCCGATCTGGCCCAGCGCGCGCGCAGCGTGCCAGCGGACGTGTTCCTGCGGAGCGCGCAGAGCACCGGCCAGCGCGGGCACTGCGCCAGGACCAAAGCCGGATAGGGCATGGGTGGCCGCATGATGCAGCTGTTCGTTTTCGGAGCGCAGGGCGTCCACCAATGCCGGGGCCGAGCCATCCAGACGCAAGACCCCAAGGGCATCCACCGCACGCGCACCGACGCCTGGCGCGGCCGAATGAACCGCTTCAACAAGCAGATCGGCGGCTCGCGCGTCGCCCTGCAAGCCGAGCAAGGAGGCGGCCGTGACACGCACCTCGGGGCACGGGTCGCTCAGCCCCTCGAGCAAGACGGCCTGGCGTGTCGCCGCCGAGAGCGGGTCTTCTTCGACGAAAAGCCCGACGATGGCGGCCGATCGATGTGGAGACGCGGGCCGTGCGGCTGGGGTCGCCGCCGGACCGGGGTCGGCGAGGTTCTCGTGTGCGAGATGATCGAGCAGCCTCCGCCACAACCCGGGGGGCGCGGTGCGACGGATGGCCTGGCTGAGCGCTGCCTGGATCGCCTTGTTGGGCGAGCCGAGGCGCTCAAGCATGCGCTGCGTCGCGGCGTCGTCACCGCTGCAGGCAATCGCCACCAGTTCGCCCCCGTCGGGGAGCGGACCCGCACCTCCGGTCAGGATCGTCACGATGGGTTCTGCGCCTCGGCCTCAGTATCATGCCGCGTGTAGTCGGGGAGGATGATCGGCGAGGCGGCCGCGTCGGCCAGGCCTGCCTCGCGCCGCAGCTTCGTCCATTCGGTCAGATGGGCCAGGGTCGGCGACCCGGGATGGGCCGCCTGCGACCACTCTGCGGCCGCCCGGCCCGCGCGCCGGCCGAAAACACAAATGTCGAGCAGGCTGTTGCCCATCAGCCGATTGCGGCCGTGGATCCCGCCCGCCGCCTCGCCCGCCACATACAGCCCGGACAGGGCCGTGCCTCCATCGGCGCGGATGGCCACGCCGCCGTTCTGGTAGTGCAGCGTGGGATAGACCAGGATCGCTTCCTGGCTCATGTCGATTCCGAAGCGTCGGTACTGGCGCATCATGGCTGGCAACTCACGCGCCACCGTTCCCGGTCCCTTGAGCATTTCAATCAGCGGCGAGTCGAGCCACACGCCAGGCTGCCCGGTCGGCGTCGATACGCCGCGCTTCTTCTCCGCGCATTCGCGAATGAAGGCTGCCGCCTCGACGTCTCGCGTCTCGAGCGGATAAACGAACTGCTCCCCATCGACATTGCAGACCTGGGCGCCCAGCCCGCGGACTTTCTCGGTCACCAACTGACCCAGGATTTGCTCGGGGAAGGCCGCCCCGGTGGGATGGTACTGCATGGTGTCGATGAAACTGAGCCTGGCCCCCACCCGGTAGCACAACACCAGGCCGTCGCCCGTTGCGCCGTAATGGTTGGTGGTGGGGAAGGCCTGGTAGTGCAGGCGCCCGCTGCCCCCCGTGGCTACGACCACCGCCTTGGCGCGCACCAGCATCAGGCGCTGCGTGTCCAGATCCTTGAGCAGCGCACCGGCCACCTGCCCGCGTTCATCCAGCACGAGTTCCACTGCGGGGCGGAACTCCCACACGGTGATTCCCGGCGTGTCGCCGGCGCGCGAGCGCACTTCGTCGCGGAGGGTGCGCATGATCTCGGCGCCCGAGTAGTCGCGCGCGGCATGCATGCGCTTGCGGCTCGTGCCGCCGCCGTGGATCGTGCGCAGCGTTCCGTCCGGCTCTTTGTCGAACATCGCCCCCAATTGCTCGAGCCAGGCAATCACCAGCGGCGCATCCGACACCAGCGCTTCAACCAGATCCGGGTCGTTGGCAAAACCCCCGCCCCCGACGACATCCAGGTAATGCAGCGCGGGCGAATCGTTGTCCTTGTCGGCCGCCTGGATGCCGCCCTGGGCCATCATGGTGTTGGCGTCGCCAAAGCGCAGCTTGGTAGTGATGAGCACCGAGGCGCCGCTCTCCTGCGCCAGCAGGGCGGCGCTGGCCCCCGCTCCACCCCCTCCGATGATCAGCACGTCCACCTCGCGCGCGGGCGTCATCCCCTCCAGATCCTTGCGGGCGATGAGCGGTGGTGCTTCAAGGACCTGCGCCAGTTCACGCGGCGTGCGGTCGCCCTTGTTGGGGCCCACCTGCAATTCGCGGAATGCAGAGGCGATGTAATCCGGGTGAAAGGCCTTAAGGATTGCCTGGCGCTCATCGGACGAGAGGCGTGGATGCACCTGTTGAGCGCGCCGAGCCCGCGAAGCCTCGACACGCGCCAGTGATTCACGCATTGGCTCAGGATAGGTCATCCAATCCTCCAACCGACGCCTTTGTGCTCGAAGTGAACGAGCCCGCCACGGGTCATTGTTCTGAATTCAGGATCCGCTCGCCACCCACGGCAACGCGGCGGCTCGATCGCCCGGGCGGTACGCAATCTCGTCGCGGACGCGCTGGCTCAGCGGGGAGACAATGTCGAGCAATGGCACGCGGCACGAGCAGACCTCTTCGCACATGCCGCACCCCGAGCAGGAGGCCAGCCAGCGGCCGAGCTCAACAAGCTCGGCGAGCAGTGAGCGGCCGCCGTGCCGCGCCGAACGCACGCCGAGCATCCCCGCCAACTCGCCGTTGTAGAGCGGGCACGCATCCAGGCAGTCGCCGCATAGCGAGCAGTTTGCGAACAGGCCCAGGACTTCGGCCAGGCCGCCGCCACGTCGTTGCGCCTCTTGGGAGAGTATGTCCCGTTGGCGACCACGCCGTTCGGCCAGCTCACCGAGCGCCACCTCGCGCCGCACCACCAGCTCCTCCGAGGCCAAACGCGGCGCGATCTCGGCCATGTGCAGCCGCGCGTCGGTCGCTTCATCCGGGCAGGAGGCCAGCAGCGCGCACGAGGTGTTGAGGCCAAAGAGGCCGATGGTCAGCTCCGCATCGCGCACGGCGGGTGCAGTGCACATCTGGCAGCCCCGCCTAAGCGATTGCGGGGTGAACCCGCCTTGGTCAGCGTAGGTCAACGCTTCCCGCCAGATGTCGGAAGGCGAGGCCGCGCGTGTGCGCTCGCTCCACACACCGGCCGAATGACAGCCCAGACAGTCGACCGCGATGGTCGTGACGCGATCGGCCTCGGGCGTTGTGCGCCGGCGCTTGCGCAATTCCACCACGGCGCGCCATTCGCATGGACGCAGGACGGCGGCCAGCGGGCCGGGCTGGTGCTCGCGTGCGAAATCAACGACCAGCGCCGCGGCATTGGCCGGCATGACCGGGGCAAAGGGGTTGACAGCCGCGACGGCGCGAGGCTCTTCTGCAATTTGCGGCGAAACCTCGCGGCCCCCCTCGGATTCCAGCGGGGCAAGCATCGCGACCAGCCCATTGCGCTCCCAAAGCCCGTGCAGCACGGCTTGCAGCGCTGCCAGCGGGCCGGCCTCATCCACTTCAACGAGGCGGTTGACCCTCATGCCTCACCTCCCCCCAACCGCGGCCATGACGTCCGCCGCCACGAGCGCGCGCGCCTGCTCGAGCGCGAATTCGAGCACCTCGGGAGGGGCCAACGCATGCACCATGCGCCGCGGCTCGATTTGCGACGTCGGACCCGGACCGCCGAAAACCATCGTCACCCGGTCGACCGCGCTCTTCAGCAGTTCGCCGGTGCGCAGGCGTACGATGGCGGCTTCCGTCTTCACCGGCTGGCCCTTATCGGCACACCAGGCAGCGTGCAACACCAACCAGCGGGCCGCCTCCTGTTCGGAGCGCAGGTCCGCCAGCAGGCCTCGCAGAGCCGGACGCACGGCCAGCGGTGCACCCAGCGATACCCAATCGCGCGCGTGCTCAGCACCCATTTCAAGCAGGCGCTCAACCATGCCTACGTATCGGGCGCCGCTGAGAATCCAGCTGCCGGACGCCTGCTCGCCGCCCAGCTTGAGCGCGCCGCCCACCTCCCCCAAGATTCGCTCGCGACCCACCTCAACGTCCCTCAACTCGAAGGACATTCGGCCCCTCACTGGACCATCCAGGGTGACCTGGGCCGCATCGATCAAGAACGCGGTCAGCCCCTGCGGGGCGCGCGCCAAAGTGAGCAGCACATCCTGCGGGCCGGGCCGCCGGCTGACAAGCTTGACGCCGCTCAATCGGAAACCCTAACCCCAGGGCGTGGCGAGCATGGACCATGTCTCGGGTGCCACGCCCGACGTCTCGCGGGCCGCCACGTGGATGTGCATCTCGCCCGCGAGAGCGGGTTTGAGGAAGCGGGCCACCTGGTCGCCAGTACACGCGAAGAGCGCCGGCGGCACCGTGCCGATTTCGACGGGGACGAAGGTGGCGCCCAATTCCATTTCCACCAGGCAGGCCGAAATGAGGTCGAGCCCGCCGCCGCCGTAGCGCTCGGGCACGAGCAGCCCCCACAGCCCCATCTGCTCCACCGCCGAGCGCAGCCGGGCGCTTTGCTCCGGATCCAGCGCGCCGCGGGTGAAATAGCCCATCTCCAGCGGACGTGCTTCCTT
>JAPLGX010000344.1 GCA_026389925.1 Chloroflexota bacterium | reverse complement strand
AAGTCGCGCGAGGCCGGCCCGCCTACAGCAAGGACCGGATACGGCAGTGGTCGGAAGCCCAGACGCCAGTTGGGCGGGGGGTCAGCCAATCTCCGGGATGCCGAGGCCCCGGCAGATCTTGCGGGCGAGCAGGTTTGGAATCTCGATGTGACGAGGGATGGCTTCGACAGCGCCGGTTGCGGAGTTCGTCCAGAGGGAGTGGGAGGCGCCCTCGCGCTTCAGCGTGCAACCATGTCGCCGGAGGTGCCGCAGCAGCGCGGTGCGCTTCACGCCGCCCGGACATCCACCGAGATGAGCTCCTTCTCGGCGTCGTCCGGCACGCCCCGGAGGCCGTCGTCCCGACGGTCCTCGAGCACCAAGGTGATGGCGGCCGCGAGGCTCTCCCGCGCTTCAGCCTTCGAACGGCCTTGGCCATTGGCGCCGGGAACCTCTGGGCAGAATGCAATGACCCAGTCGCCATCGCGCTCGTATACGGCTGTAAACTCGTGGTGCATGATGTCCTCACCGGTCGGCACCTGTGAACCTTCAAGATAGGGGCGGCGGGGCGCGCCGTCTTACCAGCGCATGAAGCCGACCGTGCGCGCGGGCTTCCGCTTCGCTCGGCGAGGCGTTACCCGGATGGTGCGGTTGGGCGGTTCACGTCTGCGCGCGGCAGCTTAAGCCCATTCCGTTACACGGCCGAGGTTCCCAGGCAAGATGCCTCATCCGATTCCTGTCTCCGCAGCATTCTCGATCCGCCTAGCGACCCCGGCGGACGCGCCTGAGCTCGCCTGTCTGCGCTATGAGTTCCGCACCACGCTTGACGTTCCGACGGAGCCGGCCGACGTCTTCCTGGCGCGTTGCACGTCTTGGATGAGTGACCGTCTGCGTCCTGCTGCAGCCTGGCGTTGCTGGGTCGCCGAGACGCCTACCGCCTTGATCGGAGCCGTTTGGCTCCACTTCCTTGAGAAGATCCCCAACCCGGTCAGCGAACCGGAAGGGCACGGCTACATCACAAATGTCTACGTCCGCCCCGACCATCGCGGTTCGGGGGTCGGCGGACGTCTGATCGCCGCCGCCCTCGCAGAATGCGATCGCAGGGCTCTCCACAGCGTCATCCTATGGCCCACACCGCGCAGCCGCACCCTCTATGAACGCCACGGGTTCGGGGTTCCGCGGACTCTGCTCGAGCGACCGCCGGTGGGCGAACTACACGGCCACGCCCGTTCGGCCGTCTAACCACCGCATGAAGCTGCCCGTTGGGCGGCACCGGAGCGCACATCCATGCTGGTAGCGATTCTCGATGATGCTGGCGAGCGGAGGGCGGAGATGGCCGACGCCCTCAGCGAAGCGCTGCCCGAAGCGGAGGTCGTTCACTTTGACAACGCACCAGCCATCATCGCTTGGCTACGCGAGCACTTGCAGGACGTCGCAATCTTGTCGCTCGACCACGATCTGGGTCCGAACCGCCGCGAGGGCGGCGCAGTGTTCGATCCAGGCATCGGCCGCGATGTGACCGACTTCCTCGCCGAGGCTGCTGCCAGATGCCCGGTGGTTGTTCACTCATCAAACACCCAGGGCGCAACCAGCATGCTCACGACGCTCGAGCTGGCCGGGTGGCTCGGGCACCGCGTAGTGCCGCTCAACGACCTTGCTTGGATTCGTGAGCGCTGGGCACCGCTGGTGGTGCACTTGCTGAGTACGGCCGGTGCCCCCTAACCACCGTTTGCTGCTGCGGGCGCTCCCGCCAGCTGCCGTGGGAATGTTGCTGTGAATCGCCCCGACCGACCTCGACTGACTGGCACGCCGACCGGCGGGCCCGTCGCAGCTGAACCGCTGAAGCGCGATCGGTTGGAGAGCGGTTGGAACCTTCTGCGTGGCGTGCCATGACATCGTACTTGTTGATCGCCAATCCGGCTTCAGGGAGCGGTCGCGGGTGCCACAGAGCGGATTTGCTTGCCAACAGCCTCCCCGACTCCTGTCAGGTGGAGGTTGTCGAGACGAAGTGTCGAGGCTCCGCCGCCGAGATCGCAGCCGACCGGGGATCCGATGTGGACAGGGTCATCGCGGTAGGCGGGGACGGGACGTTGAATGAGATTCTCAGCGGCCTGATGGCGCGGGGATTGCCCTCGAAGGCCCGTCCAGCCCTTGGGTTCCTGCCTTCCGGCACTGGCAACGCCGCGACTCGGGCCTTTGGCTTCAGCTCGGATCCTATTCTTGTCGCGCGGTCGCTGCCTACGGCGCCTGTTCGACCAGTCGATGTAGGCGTGGTCACTCACGCCGGCGGCGAGCGCCCCTTCCTTCTTTGGCTCGGGGCTGGTTTCGACGCTGTGTTGATAGCCGCCCTGCACGCATCTCGTACCGGGCGCATGGGAGTGACAGGCCTATTGCGCAAATTGCCCGAGGTTCTGGGGGCTCTGGCGCGCTACCAAGCCCCGGACATCGAAGTCGAGGTCGACGGAACCGAGTTCGGGGTCGCCTGCAGCATGATTCTGCCAAACGTCGCGAAGATTCCGTTTGGCGGTACCGTCGCCGAAACGGCGGACCCGTTCGACGGCCTGCTCGACATCGTCGCGATCCCCAGGGGTTCGAAACTGAGACTGACTCAGCTTGGCTTGAGCCTGCTTGTGTCGAGCCTCCATCGCGCCCGCGGAGTCAGGCACTCCCTGGGTACACGGATAGGGCTACGGTCAGAGGGCGACGTGCCCTTCCAACTCGACGGGGAGCCGGTCGGAAAACTCCCCGTTGACGTGCGGCTCGAGCGTGGAGCGGTGCGTCTTCTGTTGACCTGAGGCGCCGGGCACTCGGCTGCCGCGTCCGGCGGGGCCCCGCCCTACCCCGTCCGCGCCTCGGCCTCCGCCAGACGCTCGTGCGTCCCCACGTCGAGCCACTCGTACGCCGTCACATCTACCGCCTGAACCCTGAACCCCCGCCGCGCCAAGTCCAGGTACAGCGTCCGGATGGAGAACCGCCCCATCAGCTCGCACAGATCGAAAACCGCCGGTTCGACCACGTGAATCCCTG
>JAPLGX010000273.1 GCA_026389925.1 Chloroflexota bacterium | reverse complement strand
AGGCCCAGTCCGAGGCAGGCGTGTGCCCAATTTGCAGAGGGGACATCGGCCAAAACGCCCCCACTGTCGCGACCCTGTCTGAGATTATCCATTCGTTTGACAACAAGGCTTACCAGTTCGGTGTCCCAAGAGCGATGGTCTGCCTATCGCCTCGGCATCAGACATGTTCGGAGTGTGGTGCTGGTAACCCCGGAATTCGGGCAGGACCAGCATGCAACGGTGGACGTGGTAACCGGAGCAACAAAGGTGCGGGTGCTCGTGCTCGTGCGGGAGTCACTAGAGAGACAGGGTAGCGCCGGGAAATAGCCAGACTGGGCGCTGCAGGAGACTGTCCGATGACGAAGCGGGAATGGCTGAAGAACCGAATTCGAGAGGAACTGGCCCAACACCCCAAGATCGATCGAAGGACACTCGCGGGGTGGCTGGCTCAGGGGGAAGACCGCAGGGTCCTCGAGGAGTTGTTCTTCTTCACGGAACCATCTGAGTTTGTGCACCTGTGCCAGGGCATCATGCAGGACATTGAGATGTCGTTCCCGTCGTTAAGTGGGGGGAGTCAAGAGAGTTGGCTTGGGTTCATGGCCGAATTCTCCATCTGGCTACAGTCGTATCTGCCCAAATGGCACCTGCTGAACGGCGACAAGGACGCCCTAGCCGCCGTCTCCGAACGACAACTCACGGCGCTCGCTGCAAGAGCGGCTCTACTGATTGCGAAGCTAGCCCGGGACGCCACAGGCCACGTTGGAACCTTGACCGCAAGGTGGCGCAGGGACATCGCGTCTCGGCTGGCAGCGGAAAGCGTCCCGAACCCGCAACAGGCGGCGGCGGCCCTTGTGGGGGAGGACATCGGCAGCTATCTCACGAGGATGACGGCGTCATTGCGCAGCAGCAATGCACGTCGAATCGCCGAGTTGCACGCCAAGGGAGAAACGCCGACCGAGATCAGCAACGACTATGCCGCCTTCCTCGACTATGCGATGTTGTTGGGTGCTTCCTTTGTCACATGTAATCCGCCACTTGTCGACATCGCCTGGGTTGCGGATCCTGAACGCTGGAACCCGGTGGTGGATCGGATAGTGCGGGAAAATCCCGGAGCAAGCCCAGAAGCCTTGGCGACGAAAGTGACCCTAGAAATTGTCCTCGCCAATATGCGGCTGCTTCGGCCAGTTTTCCTCTTGACGGAAGGTTGTACGGGGTACGTCAGTCTGCAGGTGAATCCCAAGAACCATGACAACGCCAGCGCCATGGTGTCAGAGGCGACCGCCATCTACTCGGATCTGGAGAAGAAGCTGGGTGGGGGAGTGCCGAACGTCGTCTTCAAGCTTCCCGCGACGCACGCCGGTCTTATCGCCTGCCGAGACCTGACGGGGCAGGGCATCGGGGTGAACATCACAGTTAGCTTTGGCATGTTCCAGCATGTAGAGTTTGCGCAGGCCATTCAAGAAGGCGAGGCCATAGTATCCACAATCACCAACATGAGTGGGCGGTTGGCCTTCCCTGTCCGCGATGAGCTTCTTGGCATGCTTGGGCGCCTGGCGAAGAACGGCATAGGCGAAGCGGAATTGCGCGAAGCAGCAGCCTGGTCAGGCGTGGCAGTTGTGAAGCGCCTCCATCAACTGATGACAAGACGTGGTTACGACCTGGGACGAATTAAGCCACTGGTGGCATCGTTGCGTGTCTATGAGGGCGGAGCCTACGAGAGATTGCCGACACCAATTCCTGACATAAGCGAGGTCATAGGAGTCGGCGTGATCACGATCTTCCCGAACGTGCGACGCGCATTTGATGCATTGCCAGCCATGAAACTGAGTCCGCAGGCGGTGGAAAGTCCTGTGCCCAAGAATGCTCTTGATGTGCTGAGACACAGCGAAGTGTTCAAACAGGCTTTCTATGTGGGGGACCCGGAGTGGCTCCCCGAAAGGGACGATCGGTTCAGGCCGGATCACGTTTTGTGTCTAGACGATGAGGCCGACGTGCTGGAGTGGACACCGGTAAGGAACACCATCGCCGAGTTCTGTAAGAGCTATGACGCCTTCGTGAAGCGGATTGAGGATCGACGCCAGTTGGCAGGCCCCGCAGTCGTCTAGGCAAGCTGTGAGCGATGAAGCGGCGCCCCTCAACTTGAACCGGAGACCTCCAGGCTACCAGCCCGGAGGTCTATGGTTCGAAAAGGAAGTCGCAGATCCACTCGATCTGCGACTTTGGATCTCCCCTGTGGTGCGCAGGCGCTGCTGCTCCTACGCGTGTGCGTCGTGTGTCATTGTGCGCCTCCTTGATGCGCGAAACGGGTGGGGGGATCGTGTGGTTGACCTCCTTTCGT
>JAPLGX010000175.1 GCA_026389925.1 Chloroflexota bacterium | reverse complement strand
GGTCGATCCGTCCGTCGTCGAAGGAGATGGCGATCGGCCGCTCGGGCAAGGGTTCTTTGCGCGCGAGGGCGGCGACGATGCGGCTGACCCCGACGGAGTGATAGCCAAGCTCATTCAAGGACATGAGTTGGGCTTCGAAGTTGGCCTCGGTCACGTTGAAGCGCGAGGCAGAGGAGCCGCCGGATTCAAGCGCCGCCTCGCCGACGTGATGGTAGAGAAGAATAGGCGCGAGCACCTGGCCGCGCTGGAGCGTGGGCAGCGATGCCGGCTGGCACAGAGCTTCCTGCAGCGCCGGGTCCCGCTCGAGCAGGCCTTGCATGACCGTGCGCGTGGGCTCGGGCGTTGGAGTCTCCGTCGGAGTCGGAGTAGGTGTGAGGGTGGGGCTGGGGGTGGAGGTGGGCTCAGGAGTGACCGTCGCCGTGGGCGTCGCGCTGGGCGCCCCGAGCAGCCCAAAAGCGGGCAGCGCCGCGCAACCGGTGAGAGCCAGGAGACTCGCTGCACGGATGATTCGGATCCACATCCATTGCACAATGCACCGCCCAGGAAGCGCCGCGCCCGACCCCGTTACGTGAGGTCCGGCCCGGAAAACGGAATGAAGTCTACCCAGTCGGCCTGGGCCACACCGTTGACATCGGCTGTGAGGCGAATCAGCCCGTCGGCGCGGACCAGGGTGAAGATCAGGTTCGATTTGCCGTACTCCGGCTCCACCCAGCTCTCGCCGGCGCGGTCGATCCATCGCCCAGGGATGTAGTCCTCACGCCCGGCGAGGGAGGGCACATTGCGCGTGATGCGCGCACGCATCGCGGCCAGGCGCACGGCCGGTTCGAACCCGAGCAGCTTTTCGACGACCGGAGCAACGTAGAGCATGGCGATGACCGCTGCGCTGACCGGGTTGCCGGGCAACCCCAGCACCGGTTTGCCGCCAGCCAGCGCCAGAATCGTCGGCTTGCCGGGTTTGGTGGCGATGCCGTGGACGATCACCCCCGGCGGCCCCAGGTCTTGCGCCACGCGCACCGTCATGTCGCGCGCGCTGACCGACGAACCGGCGGTGATGACCAGCGCATCCGACTCGGCGAGGGCCTGGTGCGCCGCCGCGCGCAGCGCGGTTTCGTCGTCGCCGATGATACCGTAGCGGCGCGGCAGGCCGCCCGCTCGCAGGACGATCGCTTCAACGACGTACGAGTTGACGTCGTGCACCTGCCCCGGGTCGGGCGCCGCGTCGGGCGGCACGACCTCATCGCCGGTGGCCAGGATGGCCACGCGCGGGCGCCGCACAACCGCGGTACGCGTCACGCCCAGCCCCATCAGCGCCCCGACCTCCTGCGCGCGCAGGCGCACGTGGGCAGCCAAGACGACCTGCCCGACCTTGACGTCCTCGCCAACTTGCAGAACGTTTTCGCCGGGGGCCAGCGCGCGCAACACCTCGATCTCGCCAGGGCGCGAGACTTGCGTGTCTTCCACCATCACCACCGCATCGGCGCCATCGGGCACGTTGCCCCCGGTGTGGATGAGGGCAGCCTGGCCCGCGGCGAGCGTCAGGCCCGCGGCGCGGCCCATAACTACCTCGCCGGCCACGCTCAAGTAAGCCGGCAGCGCGGCGCTGGCGGCGTGAGTGTCGCGCGAACGCACGGCGAAGCCATCCACCTCGCTGCGGCGGAAGCTCGGCGAATCGGCCGGCGAGGCGATGGCGCGCGAGGTCACGCGCCCGAGCGCCTGCTCGGTGGGCAGCATCTCTTCCTCGGCCAGGGCCACGGTGCCGGCCAGCAGCGCGCCGCGCGCCTCATCCACCGAAACCAGGTGCAGGAATTCGGGCATGGGTCAGCCGCTCAGGGTGGACCAGTCAAAGCCGATGGCGGGGTCATCCGCGGCGAAGGTCTGGGCGGGCGCACCCGGATCCTCCTCCCGGGATGCCAGCTCGAGCATGCGCGCCGAGCCGCCGCCGATCGCGCGCGGCGCGCATGCCACGCCGAAGGGGATGAGCAGCAGAGCGTGTGGGCGTCCATCCAGGCGGACCGCCTGAGTCTGGCCGCGCGAGGGCGTGCCCTCGCGGGTATCGTGCATCACCGCCCATAGTTCGCCTTCGATGAGAAGCCAGACGCGGTCGGCCGCCGCGCGCAGCGTGAACGGCAAAACCTGGCCGGGTTGGATCTCGCGCCAGGCCGCCTCACCGAAGCGGCCAATCAGATTGTCGGATTCACGCAGCAGGACGCGCCGGCCGGTCTCGTCGGCCGCAGGCGGCCCGCCCACATAAGCATCGAAGATGCCACCCAATTTTTCCTGCGCCCTCTTCTGCCGCATGCCGCCCTTGTGTGATCATTCAGGGCGATGCTCTTCGGCCCGATCGGCGAGGCTAGCCCGCTTTGAATCCGGGCAACTCGAAGGACTGGCCGCCCGCATTCACCTGGTAGTACGGCAGCCAGGCGACGCCGAACACATCCACAAACACGTCCTTCTTAAGCGGCGTGAGGGCGGTTTGGCTGATCTCCTGGGCCGCGCCATTCCATTTGGCGGTGAGTGCCTCGACCGCCTGGGCCTTTTCCGTTTCGAGCGCCTCGAGTTGCGACTTGAGCGATCCGATCGCCTGAACCGACTCCTCGACATCAGCTTTGGCCGACTGAGTCAGACGGCGTTTGGTGAGCGGCGAGGAGAGGCGGCTCGACCCCAGGGCACGCGGGATGCCCTTGACCCCGCGGCCCAGGACGCCGATGACGGTGCTCAGCCCGGACACGGCTTCCTCGGTCTTGCGCGCGCTCAGGTCAGCCTTGTCCTGCTCCAGCTCGAGCTCCTCGCGGCCCAATTTGCCGCGGGCGGCATCGATTTTCTTGGCGTAAGTCATTTCGAGTTTGGCCAGCTCCTCGCTCTTCGCCCGCTCGGCCGCCTCCTGACAGCGGCGGCGGAACTCCTCTTCGCTGACCTCTGGGCCGACCGCGAGTTTGAGCGCGGTATTGCTGCGCACCTCCACCTTGGTGGCGCGGTACACCCAATCCAAGAAGTCCTTCTCGAGCGAGGCCATCGCCTTGCCGTTGGCGAGCGGCGCCTGGAGCGCGGCGAAGCCAACCTGCAGGCCGGAGCTCTCGAGCTTGGCCGGGTCGAGCGGGGCCGCCGGGAAATCGTCCCAGCGGATCACGCCGCGCGGGTCCAGCTGGACGACGATCACGCTGCGCGGTACCTGCAAGTCGATACCGTTCTTGCGGTCGAGGATGCGCGCCTGGGCTTGGGCGACGAGCGCAGGCCGGTAGATCATTCCCGCCGCGACCAGCGACGCCGCCTGCGGATTGCCGGCTGCGCGGGCAGCCTCAGCCAGGGTCAAGTTGTTCGGAAAGAAGAATTCGCTCACGCCGGAGGGAACAACCGGCCGCCCCGCGCCTGAGGCGGGTGTTGGCGCTGCGATTGGCGCAGCAGTCGGCGGGCGCATGGCCGCCGCGGGTGCAGGCGCCGCGGCCATGGGGGCTGCCTTCGCGCCTACCAGCACGTTGAGCGCGGGGATCTGCTCGCGCGTGAGCGGCCCGGGCAGGTAGTTCATCGCCCAGCGCGTTTGGAACACGGCCGGCTTCTTGGCGTGCACGTTGTGCAGCAGGAAGACGCGCTTGCCCAGGCCGGAGAGCATCCTGTCGTACTCTTTGCGATCGATCCCGGGCGCCGCGCCTTGCAGCCCGTCCAGCAGGCGCTGCTTATCCTGGTCGGTCTGCAAGCGCCCGAGGAACCACGTGCCGGTATTGGCCAGCCCCTTGTAGTCGAGATCGACGGGGTTCTGCGTGGCCAAGAGCAGGCCCACCCCGAAGGCGCGCGCCTGCTTGAGCATGCGCAGCATGGGCGGCTTGGAGGAGGGCACGGCGACCGGCGGCAGGTAACCTTGGATCTCGTCGAAGTAGATGATCGCCCGCAGCGAGGACGAGCCGGCTTGGGTGCGCATCCAGCCCTCGATGGCATTGAACAGCAGCGTCACGAAGAACATGCGCTCGCTGTCGGAAAGATGGGCGATGTAGAAGATCGAGTGGCGCGGGCGGCCGGCGGCCGCGAACAGCATGCGGCCCACGTCGAGCGGCTCGCCCTCGGTCCACGATTGAAACGAGGGCGAGGCGAGAATTGCATTGAGCGACATGGCCAGGTCAAAGCGTTCTTTCTCGGGGAAGAAGGTGTTGACCTCGAACACCCCCAGCTTGGCGAAGGGCGGCGATTGGGTCTGGGTGATCAACTCGGGCAGCGACAGATCGCGCTTCTGGCTCCAGGCCTGTTCGAAGATGTTCGAGAGCAGGATGTGCTCGCGCGAGCGGACCGGATCGATGTCCTTCAAGCCTACCAGCCCGAGCAGCGCGGTAACGGTATCGGCAATCCGCTCGCGCAGGTCCTCGCGATTCTCCTTCCAATCGAGCACCGGAGCGGCCAAAGAAGCCAGGATGCTCACGGGAAGCCCGGCCGACGAGCCGGGCGTATAGACCGAGAAGTCCGCCGCTTTGGCCAGCGCGGCGATGCGCTCGCGGCCAATGCCCCACTCGGTCAGGCCTTTCTCCCACGAGGCGGCCGCTTCGGCCGCCGCCTGGTCGAGCGATTTCCCGTCGCGCCGTGCCTGTTCCGGGTCTACCCAGGGGCGGAAGTCGCTCGGGGCAAGTCCCGGGAAGTGCAGGAGCAGGTTGGCGATGTCGCCCTTGGGGTCAATCATCAGCGCCGGGATGCCTGCCAGCGCAGCTTCCTCCAATATGTCCACGCACAGGCCGGTCTTGCCCGAGCCGGTCATGCCCACGACCAGCGCGTGGGTCGTCAGGTCATCAGGATCATAGTTGACCTGCTCTTCGAGCAGCTTGGCCTTCGCGAGTTCGTACGCGCGACCAAGATAGAAGCTGGATGTGGCCATGCACTTACCCTCCCGAGTCCTGGGGTGGAGGCTGCGCGATGCACGCATCGGGCCGCACGCGGCCGGCATGGTGAAAGCGCTGGGGTTGATTGATGGAGTGAGGGAATTATAGCATCCGCTTTGGCCCGGCCGAATGCGTCGTTCCGCTCAAATCGCTAGAGCGGCAAGCGGGACATCACAAATCCGGGCGCATGTGGCGGGGCGGGGTGCAGACTCAGA
>JAPLGX010000336.1 GCA_026389925.1 Chloroflexota bacterium | reverse complement strand
CTGGCATGCCGAGAACAAGGACCGGCCGCTGGATCGTGCCCGCGGCGACTTCGCTGCTGTGCGTGAGCAAACGCTGCGCCGCGTGCGGGCGCTGACCCAGGCCGATTTTGAACGGCCGGAAAAACTCGCGTGGTTGGAGGGTGCACCCCTGGCCCAGTGGATCGCGAGCGACACCTTCGAGCACGAAGCCGAGCACCTCCAGCAGATACGCGAGTGGCGCTCGCGGCGAGGGGTCTAGCAACGATTGGGGGGTGAGCAGACTGGGAGTAAAATAGCAGGCTGCAACGCGGGCCGGGCGCTGTTCCCGGCCCTGCGATTGCCTGGCGGCGGCGTTCGCCGCCCACCGACATGTGCGCAGGGGAGTGGCAGGCGTGAACCCGCATCCCGAACAATACCTTCACGAGACCTACCGCCAGACGCGGGCGATGTTCGAGGCTCAGCCCGCCATCGTCCAACGCTTCCTGGAGGCCCAGGCCAATCAATTTGCAGCCGGGCTGATCGAAGGCAGCTCGCACGTGCACTTCATGCTGCCCGACCGGGTGGTCGTCGACGGCGCCAGCCTGGAGGTGCCGGGCAACGCCCGCCGGCAGACGGTGGGATCGCTGCGCGAGCGGCTCCTGGGCGGCGACCTGCGTGTGTCGGCGCGCCAGCATCTGGCGGATCTTGAGGTCTCGTCCGATCGCGGCCTCGCGGTGGCCGCGAGCCTGATGCGCTTTGCATGCGCCTTTCAAATGGTGCATGCCATGCTGCCGGAGGGGCGGCGGGTGGCGTATGCCGTTCTGGAGGGTGAGGAAATACCGAGTGAGCCGGTACGCGACGAGCTCGAGCCGGAATCGGCGATTACAGCCGTTAACGATGCCGTGGTCGAGGAGGCGCGAGCCGAGGAGGGCCGAGGGCAACTGATCGTCCCCTTTGTTCCAGCCGCGCGGCGTTTCTTTCTGCCGCAATGGGTGGCCTTTGACGATCAGGGCGGGCTTCTGGTGAACACGATCGAAGAGGCCGAAGCACACCTGGCCTCCATGCAACGCTACCTGTTCATATTGCATGCGGCGGTAGCTCTGGCCCCATATGTGGTGGCGGACGAGGAGTACGGCCGCAAACGCTACGGCATGCTCGGGCAGCTGGTCAATCAGGGGCGGGCTCTGGCACGCTACCACACCGATCAGGTCATTGCCACAATTCACCGTCGTGCCGCCGCGGGTGAGCTCAACCGCGGGCTGAGCCTGACGCTGCCCTTCTTCGATGACCAGCATCTCGAGATGCGCCGCTTCAACTTTGTGGTCATCCCGGCCGGGCGCATCATGTTCGTGCCGGCCTTCGTCGTGCGGGCCGTGGGCGAAGAGCAGGGCAAGGTGGCGCAGGACACACGTCTCAGCCCATCGACACGCAAATACCTCCTTCTTAGCCTTGCCGCACTTGAGGCGGCGTTTGACAATCCTTCCTCCCGCCGCCCGGCGGCGTAACCTCCAAGGCGATCTACCATGCTCTCGGTAATGCTGCTCATTGTGATTGTCGTCGTCTCGCTGCGCATTGCGCCGCGCGAGTCGTCCGAAGATGCCCACGTCCACGGCGCTGGCCAGGTCGCCTTGCTCGCGGCGATCGCCCTCTTCGGCATGGACTACTTCACGTCGTTCTTCTATGGGACGGGCGAGTTGATGAGCGCGCTCTATCCCTACGGGTTGGAGCACCTGGGATACATCGCCGCCGGGGTTATCGCATTCGCCAATATGGCATTCGGCGCGCTGTACATGTATTCTCTCGGCCCCTTCAACGAGGGAGGCGGATCCTACACGGCCTCCATGCGTTATCTGGCTCCCTGGATGAGTCTGCTGGCGGCCATCACGCTCATTGAAGACTATGTGCTGACCATTGTCGTCTCCACGCTCTCGGGCGCGGACCAGGCGCTCTCGCTTCTGAACGCGTTCAACTCGTCTTGGGTCTGGCATTTTGCATTGGGCGCGCTGCTTGCCACGGTCACCTGGTTCATCACCATACGAGGGAGAGGTGAGTCCGCCCGGATCTCTTTTGCGGGCCTGGGGATCTTCGTCGGGCTCACCGTTATCATGGCCGTGGGGCTATTCCTGGCAAGTTCCAGAGGCATCCCTCCAGTCGCACGATCTAGTCCACCGTTACCCGCGAGCCTGTCCCAAGCCATCCTGCATCTCCTCACGGCTTCCATGAAGGGCATGGTTGCGTTGTCCGGGTTGGAGGCCATGTCCAACGGTATCCAATTCGTGATCGACAAAGACTTCCCGTTGCTGGCGTGGGCCAAGAAACGCCTGCCCCGATTCAAGGGTCTGTGGACCTTCTACAGCGGGAAATCCGGCATCGGCCGCATGGTTCAGACCTCCTTCCTGTTCTATGGCGGCCTGACCACCTTCTTCCTGACGGCGTTTGCCATCCGCTTTCACGTTGCCGATGGCGTCCTGGGCAAGAGCCTGGTAGGCAACCTCTCGGCCATCGGCTTCAGCCAGATCCCGGGTGGGACGATCTTGTTCTGGGTCTATCAGATCCTGGCGGTCATCCTGCTGGCCTTCGCCTCGATGACTGCCCTGCAAGATGCGCAGGCGACCGAGTGGCGCGATGTCGCCATCGGTGAGATCCCGGAGGCCATCGTCTACCGCGACAAGCGCGGGACCTTCACGCGATCCGTGACCATCACTTTCGGCGTCGCTGTTCTGATTCAGCTGCTGGTGAAAGGTCGGACCATTGCCGCGGCGCCCTTCTACGGGATCGGCGTCTTCCTGCCCATTACCATCATGGGCTTGGCCATCCGTCAGCACATGCTCAAGCACTACACCGGTAGGACCCGAACCCTTGGCGCACTGGCCGCGACGATGGCGGCTGTCCTGGCAGGCGCCGTCTTCCTCGGGCAAATCTTCGGCAAGTGGGAGGAGGGCGGCTGGATCCGCTTGATAACGATGTCCACGCTGTTCCTGACGGCCAATGCCGTCCTGTTCTCCCCGATTGGATACCGAACGCCCAAACAGATTCACCGCATCGTACGCGAGAAGGCCCGCGTGCGCGGCGCCATGGCCTCGATCGTCGAGTGGCAGGCGCTAAGAATGCAGGAATATCGCTATTCGGTCTTGTCGGCGATTTCCCGCTTCTGGGCGCTTTTCGGTGTTATCCGACCGGTGCGCTATGACCCTCCAGCGCCCGCGGGTGAGTATGACGAAGCGCTTCACATTGACCATCCCGAAGCGCGCTCCTTTCTGGACCAGTATCTTGAGATGCACCCGCCTGAGCCGCGACTGGGTGGCCCGCCGAGGGAGACACAGGGTCCCGAGGATGACTCGGGAGCCGGCTGAGGTCCATCATTGCCATGCGCAGGACATCCGCGATGGCTGCGCCCTTCCCGGGTCGCCGCCTGGACGAAGGGCGAATGCTGACCCGCACCGAAGTGGGGTATTCGTTCGACCTGTGACCTGGGACAATCTGTGAGTAACTCCCCGATCTACGAGCTCCGCGTCGCTGATATCTTCTCTAGCCTGGAGACCTCGGCTCAAGGGCTCTCCACACCGGAAGCCGTCGCGCGCTTATCCCTTTATGGACCAAATCAGATTACGGAGGCCCCGCCGCCGCCCTTCGTCCGGCGCCTGTTGCCGCACCTGGTGCATGTGATGGCGCTGCTCTTGTGGGTGGCGGGCGGCGTGGCGCTCGTGGGCGGCCGACCGTTCATCGGGCTCCTGATTTGGATTGTGGTCCTGGTCAACGCGGGATTCTCGCTGTGGCAGGAGTACCGCGCGCAGCGAGCCGTCGCCGCATTGCGCAAGGTGTTGCCGGCTTTTGCCCGCGTGCTGCGCGATGGCCGGGAGTGTGAAATCGCCTCCAGCGAGGTCGTGCCCGGCGACGTGCTCGTGCTGGCCGAAGGCGACAATATTCCTGCCGATGCGCGGGTCTTCGAAGAGTACGGCCTGCGCACCAACCATTCAACCCTCACCGGCGACGCGGTCCCGCTGCGGCGCACGGCCGAGGCCTCACTGGTGGATGGGATCTCGGAGGTGGAACGGCCCAACTTGCTTTTTGCTGGCACTTCCGTGGCCTCCGGCACGGGTCGGGCCGTTGTCTTTGCCACGGGCATGCTCAGCCAGTTTGGGCGCATTGCCCATCTCACGCAGGAAGTACACGAGGGGCCCAGTCCCCTGCAGCGCGAGATGCGACGCATCACGCGCGTGATTTCGGTCATCGCCCTCGGCGTTGGCACGCTGGTCTTCTTCTCGGGCATCTTCTATCTGCGGTGGCCGGTGGCCGAGGCGTTCATCTTCGGAGTGGGCATTATCGTCGCCGCCATTCCGGAAGGGCTGCTGCCCACCGTGACCCTCACTCTGGCCATGGCGGTGCAACGGCTGGCTCGGCGGGGCGTGATTGTCAAGAAGCTGGCGATGGTGGAAACGCTCGCTAAGGTTTCGGTCATCTGCTCCGACAAGAGCGGCACGCTCACTCAGAATCAGATGACCGTGCGCGAAGTGTGGTGCGGCGGCCGCATGCGCAGCCTGAGTGGCGTGGGCTATGAGCCGTCAGGGGAATTCCATCCAGCGGCCGACTCGGATGGTGCGCAACAGGACTTGAAGGATCTGCTCACGGCGGGGCTCGTGTGCAACAACGCGCGCTTGATAGCACCCACACCCGAGCATCCGCGCTGGGCGTCGCTCGGCGATCAGACCGAAGCCGCACTGCGTGTGGCGGCGGCCAAGGGCGGGCTCAACGAGGCGCAGGTGTCCGGCGCACTGCCGCGTATCCACGAGATCCCCTTCGATGCTCGGCGTAAACGGATGACCACCGTACACCGTGGACCCGAGGGCGAGGTGGCGTTCGTCAAAGGCGCCCCGCGCGAGGTGCTGACGCTGTGCACGGCCATCCAAATCGACGGCCGCGAGCGACCCCTCGACGACACGCGCCGGCGTG
>JAPLGX010000041.1 GCA_026389925.1 Chloroflexota bacterium | reverse complement strand
GGGAACCGTTGCGCCGCTGCGCTGTCCGAACAGGAATGCCGCGTGTTTAGCAGTGTCGGTCACTGTCCCCCAACCAAGCGCCACGAGCGAATCGCCGACTCCTAATTGGGATTCGACTCGCCGGTTCGCGTGCAGGTCGGTATGCACCTGACCCCCGCGGTCCGGCTCGAGCACGACAGGCAATACCCGCCATCCGGCCCGGGAGAGGAGCTAAACCACCAACGGCTTGAGCTGCGCCTCGCCCCGCCGCACGGGCGTTGGGTCCATGACCAGATGCACCGTGCGCGCGCGTTCGGCCCCGCATCCCCGCAAGTCCCCCGTCAGGGAGAAGATGGCATCCTGTTCGAATCGCATCGTGCGGATGACTGCGCGTCGAAGTTGTGGATTGCCGGCTAGAGCGCTGACGGAATCCCAGAAGCGCTGCCCGCCGGCCGGATCGTAACGAAGATTCAATGCCTATTCGCTGTGCGAGTGGGAGGTGGGTGCGAGCGGTCTTCCGTTGCGTTCAAGCCAATCGGCCAGCCCGCCCAGATCTTCGAAAACATAGTCCGGCCGGAAAGAGGAACGTTCAAGGTCCGAACGGGTGGCCTCGCCGCTTAGGACAAGCACCGTGGCAATTCCGCTCGTCTGACCGAGAGCAATGTCGGTATACAGCCGGTCTCCTACCATGGCCATGCGCTCAATCGGCAGACCAAGTTTGCGGGCCGCCATGTCGACGATTGTCCGGTTGGGTTTGCCGATCACCAAGTCCGGCTGGCGCCCGGTGGAGGCGCGCACAAAAGCAATCATCGCCCCGGTGTCGGGCATGTAGCCATGTTCCGTGGGGCAGTTGAAATCCGGGTGGGTGGCCAGGTAGGGCAGGCCCTGCCGCACCAGGTCGCACAGCCGCCACAGCTTCTCATAGGTCAGCGTCGTATCGAATCCCAGCACGATCTGCTCCGGATGCTCAGCCGCCGGCTCGAACCCGTAGCGACGGAATTCCTCCACCAGGGCCGGCGTGCCCACGACGAAAAGCTTGCGCGATGTTGCCTGCTCGAGCAGGTAGCGGGCCGTCGCCTCGCCGGAGGTAAAAACCTCGCGCTCCGTTGTGGGCAGGCCCAGACGGCTCATCTTGGCGGCATAGTCGCCCGCCACGCGCGAGGAGTTGTTCGTCAGAAAGAGATAGCCCTTGTCCTGCTTCTTGAGGACCTCCACGAAGCGCAGCGACCCGGGCAGCAGCCGGTCGCCCAGGTTGAAGGTGCCATCCATATCGAGCAGGAAGTACTCGACCGAAGCCAGCGGTTCTTCCATAACCCTGCGAGATTCCTTTCCTCTATGGAGCGCGCGATGCAGCGGTCCGTGCTTGGTCTCAGAGAGGCAAGCGGTGCAGCCTTAGCCCTGGGCGAGCTCGTCCAGCGCCGCCCGCGGTTCCCACCCGTCGCGGAAAATGCGGCTGAGGGCCCGCGTCATCACGCGCGGATTGGCGTGCTGGAACACCTTTCGTCCTACGGAACAACCCACCGCGCCCGCCTGGCGGGCATGATACATGCGAGCGAGCAGCTCTTCATCGTTCAGGCGCGACCCGCCGGCGAGCACCACCGGGCGGTCGTCGGCGCCAAGCTCGGCACACAGGCGGGCATTGCGCAGAAGGTAGTCGGGGCCGTAATCCTCATTCATCCGGTCGAGGCTCTGGTAGGCATTGGGGTACTCGGCCTCGGCGATCAGCGGCATTGCCTGCGCCTCGCAGGACTCTCCGACGTGGGAGAGATAGCGGATGGCCTGCGGTTCGTTCTCCCCCGCCAGAGCAACGTAGACCACGATTGCATCCGCTCCGATGCGCAGCGCCCCCTCAACCGACCCGATGGGCGTGATCTGGGCGCCGGACGGGCGTCCCGTGGCCGAGCCGTGAGCCTCAAGGCGAGCGACGTCTCACGCCGGAAGTGCTCGGCATGGCGCTTGGCCAGCCCTTGGCCGAGCATCAGCACGTTCGCCCCGCCCTTGATGGCCTCTCGCACGAGCGCGCCGCTGTCGAATAGCCCGTCGAGGAAGACCGGCGAGGTCATGCCGTGGTCGATGGCCACAATCAAGCATGTGTTCGTCTCTTTCTCGACGAGCCGGTTCATGCGGATGCGCTTGCCCGTAGAAGCAGACATGCGGAACCTCCGCGAATCTGGAGCGGCCGACAAGGAGCGCACGAATGAACTGGCCGAAACGCGATCCGGGGAGGTGCACCCAAGGTCTGCTCGCATGCTTGGGACAACGGGAATGATAACGCGTTTGGCTGGGGGGCGTGGGAACCGAGGCCACTCGGTTTTGGCCGCTGGCCAGCAAGCCCTCACGCATACGGAGGCAAGCCTCCATGGTCGACTTAGCAGTCACTTTCCCGCCGGCAAGCAGCCCAGGGCACGGCCCTACCTGCCGGTCGATTCCCATGTACAATCCCCGAGTTCTCCGTGCCGGGTCTGGGGAAGGCAACCGGTTCCCGCGCGGATTGGGCTCGCACTCGCCGAATGGCACCCTGAGCAGCATTCCAAGGAGGCTTGCATGGACGACCGGTCGACGTATGACCTGAGGTCAATCCGAATGCCAAGATTCGCCGGCTTCGCTTTGCGCGTGTTCATTTTCCTCATCGAGAGCCCGGCCACGCGCTGGCTGCTGATGGGCAATCTGCTCAAGCAGGGGGGCATCACGTCCTTGCGCGCCATGCAGTTTGACGAGCCGCCCACCCTGCTTCCGCGATTCTCCGTGGACCCCAAGCAACTGCCCCGCAAGACAGCCGCCCGCGACCTGGATGAGAGACACCTGGCCCGCCTTGCACCCAAGACCTCCGGCTGGCGCTTCCCGTCGGTGGCGGGTTACGCGCAGGCCTACCGCACCAAGTCGAGCACGCCCCTGGAAGTGGCCGAGCGCGTCCTGGATGCGATGCGCCGCAGCAACGCCCAAGAACCCCCGTTGCGGGCGATGATCGCCTACGACCGCGATGACATCCTGACTCAGGCCAATGCCTCGGCGCTGCGTCATAAGCGCGGCCGGCCGCTGAGCGTCCTGGACGGCGTGCCAATCGCGGTCAAGGATGAGATGGACCTCATGCCCTACCCCACCAAAGTGGGCACGCGCTTCATGGGCACCGGCCCGGCCGACGAAGATGCAACCATCGCCGCTCGGCTGCGAGCGGCGGGGGCGCTGCTCATCGGCAAGGCCAACATGCACGAGATCGGCATCGGCGTCACCGGCCACAACCCGCACAACGGGACGGCGCGCAACCCGTACAACCTGGGTCACTACACGGGCGGCTCCTCGAGCGGTCCGGCCTCGGCGACCGCGGCTGGCCTGTGCCCGGCCGCGCTGGGGGCGGATGGCGGCGGTTCGATTCGCATCCCCGTCGCCTTCTGTGGGTTGGTGGGCCTCAAGACGACCTTTGGTCGCACCAGTTCCTTTGGTGCCGCGCCCCTCACGTGGAGCAATGGTCAACTCGGCCCGATCGCCACCTGCACGGCCGACGTGGCTTTGCTCTACCTGCTGACGGCGGGCCCCGACCCGCGCGACCCCAACACGCTCGCCCAGCCACACCTGTCGCTCGAGGGGCTCGAGCGGCGAGACCTGCGCGGCATCCGCCTGGGTGTTTACTGGCCATGGTTTGAACACGCGACGCCCTCAGTGGTGGCCGCCTGCAAGGACATGCTCGAGGCGCTGACGGGCCGCGGCGCCCGGGTGGTGGAGATCGTCATCCCCGAACTCGAGGCGGGGCGCGTCGGCCACATTGTGAGCATCTCTTCCGAGATAGCCGCGGCCCAGGAACGCTATTGGCCCAAGCACTGGAAGGAATACAGCTACGAGGTGCGCACCACTCTCACCCTGGTGCGCTCCTTCACCGCGCGCGACTATGTGCAGGCGCTGCGCGCGCGCACGCGGGTCACGGCCAATTTCATGACCGCTCTCGAGCAGGTGGATGCGATCGTGACCCCCACCACCGCCTGCACCGCCCCGAGCATTCCCGCCGATGCCCTGGCGGATGGCGACTCGGACCTGACGACGCTGCTCGAGATCATGCGCTTCGCGCCGG
>JAPLGX010000245.1 GCA_026389925.1 Chloroflexota bacterium | reverse complement strand
GCGCAGCGAGGTGCGGGCCATCCCGCCGGCAAACGGGTAAGTGGCCTCGGCCTTGAGGAACGGATGCACGCGCAGGATTCTCATGGCGCGCCAGCCTGGGCCTCGCGATACAAGCGCAGGGTGGCCGTGCCTGCGTGCTTTATGGAGAAAGCTGCGCGCGCCCGCCGGGCGATCTCCTCGAGCGGCAACTGCTTGCGGCTCACTTTTTCGATGACGCCCAGGATCCTCCCGGCTAGGCTGTCGGCTGACGTGTCCGAGGTCAGGGCGGCCCCAACGGGTTGCGCGAGCACCGCCTCGAGTTCCTCAACCTGCGGTCCCCATCCCACCACCGGCGTTCCCCCGCACAGCGCCTCCAGCATCGCCACGCTGAATCCTTCCGATTGACTGGGGACGACCAGCGCGCTCGAGAACGCCAGGACCTGGCGCACCTCCTCGGCCGCGAGCCGCCCGCGAAACTCAACCGGAAGGTTGTGGCGCTCGGCCAGCGCGCGGTACTCCGCTTGGGCCTCGCCCGTGCCGCAGACCGTCAGAGGATGCCCGCGCAGATCCGGATTCTCAATATAGGCCTGCAAGAGCAGCGCAAGTCCCTTGCGCGGGATGAGATTGCCGAGGAAGGCCAGCCCCCGGCGATCCTGGGCGGGGACCACCTCGCCCTGGGTGAATACATCGGCCACGGGGTTGTGAATGACCCGCGTGCGGTCGATCGGAAACCCCGTCCGCTCGACGACCTCTTGCTGCCAGCGGCGCGAGACAAAGACCACCCAGTTGTACAGATCAATCCGCGCGGCGGGCTGATAGGCATGGTGGGTGAGGATGAGCGGCGCCTTGGCCGAGATGCCCCGATACAGGAAAGGGAAATCCGAGAAGGTGTGATGGCAGTGGACAATCCCCGGGTGCTGTTCAGCGAGGGCGCGGCGCAGCGCCTCCAACGCCAGCAGGTCGAAGGATCCGTTCTCGCCGCTCAGCCGGCGGGCGTAGAGGCGCGCGCGCATTAGCGCGGCGAGATCCGCCGCCAGGCTGCGGCGTGTAGGCAGGACAGCGGTGGAGCACAGCGCGGCGGTGTGTCCGTTCGGCAGACGCAGGGCGCGAGGCACATCGAATAGCCGCTCCGGATACGGAAAGAGCGACAGCGCGTGGCCTTCGGCCGCCAGATAGGAGGTGAGTTGCAGGGAGACGCGCGATTTACCACCGGCGACCGGGCTGAGGCGATCCCCGCGCAGCAGCGGATGAACCTGAAGGATGCGCATGGCTCATCCCGCCGACTCGACGCGCGGGGAAAAATCGGACCGCCAATCAAAGACGGGGGCGACCGTGCCCGGCCACACGCCGCGGTATTCACCCTTGACCGAATCGCCCATGCCGCGGTCGTGGACGCGGAAGTTGAGCAGCTTGACCCGCGGGACAAAGAAGCGGCGCGGGAAGAGCGTGCGCACGGCGATCTCGAGAGCATAGGTGCCCTCCGCCATGAAGTCGCCCGGGATGCGGCAGCGCGCGGTGTAGGTGCCCGCGGCGCGCGAACGCCCGGCGAACAGCCCATCGTGGGTGGGCGCGGCCGCAAAGACGCACACGCCGTGCTCGTTGTAGACGCGGAACATGGGCACGACGTTCGGCACCTCGGCCAACACCCAGAACTGGATTTCGACTTCAATCGGCTCGCGCACGTCGAACTCGGCCTGCGGCACGCCACTTGCTGAGCGCAGGCGCAACGCCTTCAGGCGCACCCCCTCTTCGCCGGGGGCGTCGGCCGGATGCGGCCACTCGACCTCGGCGGTGGTCTCCTGCACTGACTCGTCGAGGTTGAGGTAGCGCGCGACGATCGGCTGCGCCGGGCCGTCCGCCACGATGTGCCCTTCATCGAGCAGGATCGCCCTCTCGCACAGGCGCAGGATGGCCGGCATGTTGTGCGAGACAAACAGCACCGTGCGCCCCTCGCGCCCGACGGTTTCCATCTTGCCCAGACACTTCTGCTGAAAGTGGATGTCGCCGACGGCCAGGACCTCATCGACCAGCAGGATCTCGGGGTCAAGATGCGCCGCCACGGCAAACGCCAGGCGGAGATACATGCCGCTTGAGTAGTGCTTGACCGGCGTGTCGATGAAGCGCTCCACTTCCGAGAAATCGACGATGGCGTTGAAGCGCTTGAGGATTTCCTCGCGGCGCATGCCCAGGATGGCGCCGTTGAGGAAGATGTTCTCGCGCCCGGTCAGCTCGGGGTGAAACCCCGTGCCCACCTCGAGCAGCGAGCCCACGCGGCCGGCCACGCGCACTCGCCCGGCGCTCGGTTCGGTAATCTTGGAAAGTATCTTGAGCAGGGTGCTCTTGCCGGCGCCGTTGCGCCCGATCAGGCCGAGCACCTCGCCCTGGTGGACTTCGAACCAGACGTCGCGCAGCGCCCAGATTTCGTTCTCGCCGGCCGCGCCGCGCAATTGCCCGCGCATCGCGGCGCCGGCCCAACGCAGCGGCGCGCCGACTGCCTCCACCACGCTTTCGCGCAGCGTGCGGTAGGCGCGCGGGTGCGCTCCAATGCGGTATCGTTTGCTCAGACCCTCCGCGCGAATAACCAGGTCGCCCATGCGAGGCTTCTCGTGCTCCCGCCTAGACCACGTCCGCGAATGTGCGTTCCATGCGCCGGAAGTAGAACGCGCCGCTCACCAGGATCACCACCGCCGCCGCAGCCGAGACCCAGATGAGCGGGCCCGGAGCCTTGACGTTGCCCAGAAGCGCCCAGCGAAAACCTTCCACGACGCCCGCCATCGGGTTGAGCCCGTACAGCGTGCGCCACGGCTCGTGCAGCAGGCTGCTCGGATAAGCCACCGGCGTGGCAAACATCCAGAACTGGGTGAGGAACGGAACTACGTAGCGCACGTCACGGAATTCGACGTTCAAGGCCGAGAACCACAGCCCCACCCCCAGCGCGGTGATGAAGGCCAGGAGCAGCAACAGCGGCAGCCACAGGATAGCCACCGTCGGCCACATCTTGAAGTAGATCATCATCAGCAGCAGGACCAGAAACGCCAGCGCGAAATCCACCAGATTGGAGAGCACCCCGGCGATGGGGATGGCCAGGCGCGGGAAGTACACCTTCTTGATCAGCGCGGAGTTGCCCACCAGACTGTTGGAGGCCTGGGTCAGCCCGTTGGCAAAGAAGGTCCACGGCACCAGGGCGGCGAAGGCGAAGATGGGATACGGGATGCCATCGGACGGCATCTTGGCCAGCGAGCCGAAGAACACGCTGAAGACAACCATGGTGAAGAAGGGCTGGATGATGGCCCAGGCCGCGCCCAGCGCCGTTTGCTTGTAGCGCACCTTGATATCGCGCCACACCAGGAAGTAGAGCAGCTCGCGGTAAGCCCACAGTTCGCGCAGCTTGAGCGCCACCCATCCGCGCGAGGGCGCGATTTCGCTCACCGGCCCTACGAATTCGCTATCCGCGTTGGTCATGATCGGACTCCGTGTCCTTCACCTGCCTCTGCTGCTCCCACCAGGCGCGTATCTCGTGCAAATCACCCACCCCGGTCACCGGCAGCGTGCTCCACAGCTCGCGGTTCTCATCGGTGATGCGGGCCAGAAAGTCGATGCCCGCGGCCTGTGCCGCCTGATAGTCAGCCAGCCCATCGCCGACCCTCAGCGTCTCGCCGCCGTGCAGCGCCTGCTCCCGGGCAATCGCCCGCGCGATCTCAGCCTTGGTGTGGGGTGTGCCCCACACGCCCTCGAAGTAGGGCGCGAGTCCGCGCGCCTTGAGGATCCACTCCAGCTCGGCGTGCGGCGTGCCCGACGTCACGAACAGGCGGCACCGCCCGCGCAAATGCTCGAGCATCTCGCGCGCGCCCAGCACAAAGGCGCAGGCAACCACTTTGTGCCGCACCAGGTCCGAGAAGGCCGCGCCCAGCTTTTCCTGTGTGCCCTCATCGAAGGGCAGGCCGAGCAGGTTGCGGTAGATATGCTCGAACTTGAGATAGCGCGACAGCCGACGTTCTGCAGATGATAGGCCCGGATCGCTTCGCGCTGCTGCGGGTAACCTGCAAACAATTCGAGAAAGGCGTCGGTCTTAATGTCGCCCGATTCGACGAGCACTCCGTCGAAATCGAAGACCACGGCGCGATACGGTTCGCGCCCGTTCGCGCTCGGCAGCGGGGCGCCGCTCATGGCGCTACAACTCCGCCACGCCGGGGTAGTTGTCGAGCCACCATTCCGCGATGCGAACGTCGAGCGGCGTGTGAATATCGCGCCCGGCCACCCAGGTGCGGATGATCGGCGCCGAACGCTTGCCCATCCACCACCACGGGTTGGGCCCCTCGCGTTTCTGCACGCACTCCTTGCGGAAGGCCCACACCCCCTGGTCGTAGTAGTAGGCCTTGGGGTACGACTGGCGTTCGGTGGAGGCCTGCCGCTGATGGTCACCGTAGGGCAGGAGCTGCCCCTCGACGATCTCAAGCGCGCGCAGCGGATGATCGTCGGCCGCCTCCCACACGCTCATCACCGAATCCAGGTCCGCCCGCTCCGCGAGCATCGCCAGCGCCTTGTCGATCAGCCCACCATCGACCATCACCGTGTTGCCGAGCAGCAGAACGATGTTCTCCAGCCCCTTCTCGCGCGCGTCGGCATACTCGGCGGCGTGCTTGATCACCTCGCCATGATTGACGTGGTCGCCGCACAAATCATCGGGGCGGACAATGATCTCACACCCCAGCTCGCGTGCGACGGCCATGATCTCCGGCGAGTCGGTCGAGATATAGGTGCGCGCCACGCGCGACGCCTGGCGCGCGGCCTCGATTGGATAAGCGATGAGTGGCTTCCCGCGCAACGGCAGGATGTTCTTATTGCGGATCGATTTGCTGCCGGCTCGCGCGGTAATGATGGCAACATTCATGCAATGGCTCCCGGCGGGCGGGCCGCCCGCCGCTGGGAAAGGAATCGTCAGGCCCGGCCCTGGCCGCGCTCGCGCTCGATCTG
>JAPLGX010000139.1 GCA_026389925.1 Chloroflexota bacterium | reverse complement strand
GCTCGGATGAAGCAGAAGACTCGCTACAACATCAACCTGGCCAGGCGCCATGGGGTGCTCGTGCGAGCCGGCCACGACACGCAGGGCTTCTACGCCCTCATGCAGGAGACGACCGCACGCGACGACTTTGCCGCGCATACGCCGGAGTACTACCGCGCGGCCTTCGAGCTGTTCTCGGCGCACGATCGGGTTCAGCTGCTTTTTGCGGAGCACGCGGGGCGCCCGCTGGCGGCGCTCATGGTCTTCGCCATGGGCAGCAGAGCGTGGTTTTTCTACGGCGCGTCGAGCAGCGAATCGCGCCAGCAGATGGCCCCATACCTCCTCCAATGGGAAGCGATGCGCTGGGCCCGGTCGCGGGGTTGCGCCACTTACGACATGTGGGGCGTTCCCGACTTCGATCAGCAGGCCTTGGAGAGCGGCTTTGCGACGCGAACGGACGGCTTGTGGGGCGTGTATCGCTTCAAGCGCGGGTTCGGCGGGCGCTTGCAGCGCACCGTCGGCACGTGGCAACGAGTCTACGCTCCCGCCGTCTTCCGGGCCCTCATGTTCGTGCTCCGCCTGCGGCGCATGGAGGCCGTGTGATCCGCGCCATGCCGGTGACCTCCGCACAGCCATGGGACGCCGCGGTCCGTTCTCTCCCTGCGGCGAACTTCATGCAAGCTTGGGAATGGGGGGAATTCAAGGCGCGCTACGGATGGCGCCCGGCGCGCTGGGTTTGGGTGAATGAGGCCGATCCGGCGCGGAGCCCTCTGGCGGCGGCCCAGGTGCTCGAGCGCAGCCTGGGCCTTGGGCCGCTCACCTTCTCCGTCGCGTACGTGCCCAAAGGGCCCTTGCTGCGTTCGCTCGATGAGCCAAGCCTGGAACGGGTGCTGGCCGACCTGGAAGCCCAGGCCCGCATCCGGCGGGCGATACAGGTCAAAATAGATCCGGACATACCACAGGCTTCCCGCGATGCCGAGGAGACACTCGAACGGACGCACGCCGAAGGCGCGCAATTCGCCGCGCTCCTCGCGCGGCGCGGCTGGCGCCCGTCGCCTGAGCAGGTTCAGTTCCGCAGCACCGTCGTGCTCGACCTCGTGCCAGCCGAAGACGCCTTGCTCGCCGCGATGAAGCAGAAGGCGCGCTACAACATCCGCCTGGCCGCGCGCAAGGGAGTTAGCGTGCGCCATGGCACCCCGGCCGACCTGCCCCTGCTCTACCGCATGTACGCAGCCACAGCCCACCGGGATGGGTTCATCATTCGCGAAGAGGCTTACTACGATGCGGCCTGGGGCATCTTCATGCGCGCTGGGTTGGCCCAGGCCTTCATCGCCGAGTCGCAAGGCCATCCGATTGCCGCCATCATCGTCTTTGCGTATGCGCGCCGGGCGTGTTACGTGTACGGCATGTCACTGGACACCGACCGCGAGAAAATGCCCAATCATCTTCTGCAGTGGGAAGCGATGCGCTGGGCTCGCGCCCAGGGATGCACAAGCTACGACTTGTGGGGCGCGCCCGACATGCCGAATCCGCAAGACCCGCTGTGGGGCGTCTACAACTTCAAGCAGGGCTTTGGCGGCCGCTTCGTACGCCACTTGGGCGCCTGGGATTTCGCCCCGAACCGTGCGCTGTATTCCGCTTATGCGCTCATCCTTCCACGCGTCCTGGGTCTGATGCGGCTCGCGGCACGCGGCCGCATCCGGCGAATGGCAATGAGCGAGGACAGTCTGGCTGGGGGATAGCTGTCTGGCGCACCTCCCGCAACGTGGTTGCCTCACGCGACCAGAAAACTGCGATCCGGGGACCTGGGCGTGCGCGGGTGGTGCTGTTGAGGCGCCCCCTTGGGGTGACCTCCCATTTTGGATAAGCATGCCCAGCGCCGCGTGTTCGCCTATGCCGGTCTTGTCAACCGAGCATGGGCAATCGTAACCCGGAGACTATTGCCATGGGAGATATTCGCTTAGCACGGGTGCCGCTGGCGATCCTGCCCACCCCGGTCGAGGAATTGCCGCGGCTGAGCCAGCACCTCGGCTGCCGCATCTTCATCAAGCGCGACGACCTGACCGGCCTGGCGATGGGCGGCAACAAGACGCGCAAACTTGAATTCCTCGTGGCCGACGCGATCTCGGCCGGGGCGAGGACATTGATCACCGCCGGCGCACCGCAATCCAACCACTGCCGGCAGACAGCAGCCGCAGCGGCACGCATGGGCCTGCGCTGCGTGCTCATTCTCTCCGGTGAGAAGTCCCAGGCGCAGACCTCCACCGGCAACATCTTGCTCGATACGCTGCTCGGTGCCGAGATCGTTTGGACGGATGGCCAGGGTCGCGACGAAATGATGGACCGGGTGCTCGAAAGAGAGAGACAGGCCGGGCATCAACCCTATCTCATCCCGTACGGCGGCTCGAATCCAATTGGTGCTGCCGCATACGCCGTGGCCATGCAGGAATTCGCGGCTCAGCAGATTGAGGTTGAATGGGTGGTCTTTGCCACCTCCTCCGGTGGGACCCAGGCTGGGCTGGCGCTGGGTGCGCGGCTCACGGGTCTCAAGGTTCGCCTGCACGGCATCAGCGTCGACAAGGCCGCCTCGCCGTTCCGCGAACAGGTCGCCGAACTCGCCAACCGCACTGCAGAAAAGGTTGGAGCCGATACCCGCATCCGCCCAGAGGAGCTGATCGTGGATGATCGCTTTGTTGGCGCGGGCTACGGCAAGCCGGATGCACTCGAGCTGGGAGCCATCTCCCTATTCGCGCGCATGGAGGGCATGCTGCTCGACCCGGTCTACACCGGCCGCGCGGCCGGGGGCATGCTGTCCATGATGCGATCGCGCGAGATTCCGCCCGGCGCACGTGTGCTCTTCTGGCACACGGGAGGCACGCCAGCGCTGTGGGCCTACTCCCGTCAACTCGCGACCCTCACCGGATGAACGCGGCTTCGCGCCTGATCACTGCTTCATCGCAAGCCCTCAAGCTTGCACGCGACTGGCAAGCCCTGATATGGAGCCAACACACCGAATGGGTTTAGCCCGCCGTCCATCCTAGTGATTTTCCGGTTGAACCCTTGGTTCATAAGCCAAGCCGAGCTTCCGCCTTGAAGCAAGCAACCGCTATGGAATGAATCTTGGGCGAAAACAGGCTGTCGCCAACGGCTAACTCCAGACCTCTTGGTGGCTATGCGCAAACAACGCAGAATTGCACGTGCCGGGAAGATCCCCGGTCTCGTGTGGAATCCGCCTCGCACTTGGCCCCAAATCGCATTGAATTCGCGCCGATCGACACGCTCTCTTCAATCTAATCGCCTCACCTTGGCGACGCATTCCATCGCGACGCACAACCCTCCGCGGGATGCGCGCCGCCGCGCTCAAGCCCGCGCGCCGCTCGATTCATGTCTTGCTCTCAAACCTTAAACCAGACCTCCCCGACGCCGATCGGACGTCAGGGAGGTCTGGTCGTTGACCCCTGAGCGAGAGGAGGCTCAAGGCATCATGTGCACGGGAACACCCCCGCGGCAATCAAACGAGAGGCGGAACCCGCTTCCACTTCTCACGCCCTCCCCCAGGCTCGGTGTCCGCGGCGCCTACTGGCGCGGGCGCCGCAGGAAGGTCGGAATGTCCAGGTCGTCAACCGACACCGGCTGAGGCCGCGCCATGGATTCGGCGAAGGCGGGCAGCCTGGCCGGCCGCGCGCCGGCTGCCGACGCCACGGGCTGCGCCGCCGCTGCGGCGCGCGCGGTGGATTTCGCCGCCGGCCGTTCCAGTTTGCGCGGCATCGCCGTTCGCTCGAATCCGGTGGCGATGACGGTAATGCGGATCTCCTCGCCCATGGTCGGGTCGATGACCGCGCCGAAGATCAAGTTGACATCCGGATGGGCCGTCTCCTTGATGATCGCGGCCGCTTCGTTGACCTCGAACAGGCTCAAGTCTGGCCCGCCGGTGACGTTGAACAAGATGCCCCGTGCACCGTCAATGGTGATGTCGAGCAATTGGCTCGAGATGGCCATCTCGGCCGCCTTGCGCGCGCGGTCCTCGCCCGTGGCGCGGCCGACGGCCATCAGGGCAGCGCCGCCCTCCGACATGATCGTCCGCACATCGGCGAAGTCGAGGTTGATCAGGCCAGGGATGGTGATGAGTTCCGAGATCCCTTGGATGCCTTGGCGCAGCACGTCGTCGGCCAGCTTGAAGGAATCCTGCAGGCTGGCCCGCTTCTCGACAAGTTGCAGCAAGCGGTCATTAGGGATAACGATGAGCGTATCGACATGCTCCTTGAGCTTGGCGATGCCGCCCTCGGCCGATTGCGACCGCCGCAACCCTTCGAAGCTGAAGGGGCGGGTGACCACGCCGATACCCAGGGCTCCCACTTCCTTGGCAATTTGGGCAACGATCGGCATGGCGCCGGTACCGGTGCCACCGCCCATGCCGCCGGTCATGAACACCATATCGGCGCCCTTGATCACCTCGTACAGCTCCTCCGCCGACTCTTCGGCAGATTTGCGGCCGACATCCGGGTTGCCCCCAGCCCCCAGACCGCGCGTGATCTTCTCGCCGATTCGAACGCGGGTGCCCGCGTTCGAAAGGAGCAGGGCCTGTGCATCCGTGTTGACCGAGATGAATTCGATCCCCGCCAATCCCTCCGCGATCATGCGATTGACCGCGTTCTGACCGGCGCCACCCACCCCGAT
>JAPLGX010000257.1 GCA_026389925.1 Chloroflexota bacterium | reverse complement strand
GTGCGACGTGGATCAGCCTCGCAACCTGGCCAAGAGCGTGACGGTGGAGTAAGGGGGCGGGACCTGCCCGTTCAGCACACCGTTCAAGGTCGGGGCTGGCAGAATTGCCGGCCCCGCCTTCATGTCGGGCCGCGATCGCCAAATTCCCTCTTCTGATGAACGAGACCCTTCGGCATGCATTTGCACGCAACTTCTGGGCCTAGGCCACCCTAGCGGAGGGGGGATGGATCGCCCTGACCCATGCGTGTGGAAATGGGGATTGTGATGGTGAGTGGCCCGCCCTCGTTCTCCGGTGGGGCACTCACGCGCTGGATTGGGGTATCAACTCGTCTCGTTCGCGGCGGTAGGCGATAATGGGCCCGTCGCCCTGGATGAGCTTCTCGCCCATGCGCAGGTGGGTTCGCTTGGGTACCTGTCGCACGACCACGCGCCGGTCCTGGCTGAGGATCAGGGCGTTGGCGGGCATGGCCAGCCCGTTGAAAACCTGCCGCAGGAGGGGCAGACGTACGCTGTTCTGATAGAAGCGGACGTAGAGCATCGTATTCTCATCGTCGATTGGGGCAAAGGCGGCAACAATCCGTATGTTGTCGCCGATCCAGTTGTGCCAGATGTTGGGGAATTGGAACTGCAGGCTGGGGTGACGGGCACCTGGGTCGAGCTCCTCCGCCCGGTGCGGCGGGCGTCCTTCGTCGTGCGAGTTGTAGACCCAGATGTTCATACGGCGGGCTGTGCCTGCGCCTGGCTCCCAACGCACGAACGGGCCATTGACCAGGGTCCGCTGGCCGCGGCCAATGGTGTTGTGATGAACGAATGGCAGATGGACAACGTCGAGCTGGTTTTCAATGGCGCGCGTGTAGTGCACCGGCCACAGGTCACGCAAGGTGGCATGGCTGAAACGGGCGTCAATCGAATCGAACCAGGGGATCGGCTCGGCCGCCTCGCTTGGGGCGCCGTTCCACACCCAGATGAACCCATGGGCCTCGCGGCAGGCGAGGCGATAAGCCTCAAAGGCGCGTGGAACGGGCGCACTGCGTCCATTGGCTGGGATGCAGACGCAATGACCATCCGCGGCGAATTCGAATCCGTGGAAGGGACACTGCAGGTTGCCGCCCAGCACGCGCCCCTGGCTGAGGGCCGCGCCACGGTGTGGACAGGCCTCTCGGAAACACGCGACGCGGCGAGCACCATCGCGCCAGAAGACCAGGCGCTGACCGAGACGAGTCACGCCAACCGGTCTGCGACCGCGGACCTCATTGGCGTCCAAAACGGCATACCACTGGTTAGAGATCATTGATCCTCCAGGGGTGTTCATTCTCTGCCGGTGGCCTGCTCCCATCCGACACTGTGGCTTGCCCCGCCGGGCGAGGATATTACCGATTCCCTCATGTGAAGAATAGAACGCAATGCATGCGGCACAGGGTTTCCCGGTGCATTCGGCTCATCGCGCGCACCATCATCAACGAAACGGGATGGGGCGCGATTGACCTGCGCCAGAGCCAGCCCAGCAAAGCGAGCCATGCTGCCCGAATCCCTCCTCCATCGCCTCAGCCGCGCCATGGCCTTCTCGATGTGCCGCTGTTGTGAGTCTTCGGGGCGGGGGTTGGTTTGCGTCGGCGATTGATGCGACATGGTCTGCCTGGGAGGTAAGGCCCCGCCAACTAGCGGCTTCGCTTCGGCGGCCCGGCCGGGCGGGCGTTGCCCGCGGCGATGCGTCGGCGACAGTCTGCCACCCAGGCCGGATCCATTCGCGTGAGTCGGTTCTTGCTCAGATTCTCCTTGACGATCCAGAGCAGATCCGGGCTTGCTGGAGGCAGCAGCTTTTCGAATGCGCGCTTGCCGGCCTGGGGGTGCGCGGCGATGGCCACGCTCCAGCAATAGCCCAACGCCTGGCGCAGCACAAGCCGCTCGGGGTCCACGCGGCCAGCGGCGCGCTTGAAGGGTGCGCTCAGCCCGGCGAGGATGTTCAAGGTGCGGACCACATCGCCCTTGCGACGGAGCAAGTCCGGCTCGCACAAGCCGGCGGCGACGGCGCGCTGGACAAGCGGGCTGCCGCTGCGCCACGTCTGGAGGTGCGCCATGAGCATTCCCATATCGCTGCGCCCGACGCGCTGCAGGGCCATCGCCACGGCCTCGCGGATGCGCCAGCGCGGGTCGCCCGCCAGAAGTCGTAACCCGCGCCAGGCCCGCTCATCGCCGCGCGCGGCGCGAATACCCAGGCCGAGCGTGCCGCAGAAGGCAAGGAACTCGTGAGGCGCATTGGTGGGAGCGCGCTGCGGGGTGTACTTGAGGTAGGCACGCAGAGTGCGCGCGGGCAGCTCTTCGACGCAGGCCTGCGCCAACTCGAGGTTTCCCCGCGGGCCGGGCAATCCGGACTCTGCAAGCAACAATGCTTCCACGTTACGGGCGGCGCGCAGCTGCTGCCGGTAGAAGTCAATCTTGTTCATCGTGGACATCGTTGCCTCGCCATGGGCCCCGCTGCGGGAATTGGCAAGGGCTGCGCTCATCCGCAGCCCTTGAGAACGGTCTGGCGAGCGGCCCTGCCCGCGCGTTACTTCTGCGAGGCCAGGCGACCGAGCAGGCCGATGACGTCGTCGACCATCGAACCATCGCTATTGGCGTCCAGCAGGCGCGTGACAACGCCCATCAAGTCGCTGTTGGTGCTGCCGATGTGCTTCTGTTCCGTGAGCAGCGTCTCGGAGAGGCCTGTTGGGGTGAGCTTCTGCTTCTGCTGCATCTGGCCGAGCACCCCCATGACGATCGGTGCCAACATTGTCAGTAGTTGGCCGGCATCGACGTTGGTGCCGCGCTGCAACGTCTGCTCCACGGCCGGGCGGCTTTCGCCCAGGACATGCCGCAGGATCCCGTCGCCCTCGCCCGTTTGATACTGGGCCACCGCCGTCGGCAGATCCGCCAGGAGGCTGCCGTCGTGATCTTTCTTGAGGGCTTTGGAGAGCGATTGGGCGCCGAGCTTGGATTGTGTGTTGCGAGCCAGGGCCGAGACGAGCAGCGGCAGGGCGATGCCGACCGACTGCTGGGCGGTTCGCTCGTCAACGCCCAGTTGGCCGGCGATGGCCGAGATGGTCTGCGGGGTCAACTGGCTGCCGATGGTTTCAATGAGTGATGGCATGGTTGGGGTCTCCACTTCTGTGAATGCTACCCGCCCCTTGCGAGTCCTAACTTGATTGTATCAGAGAGCTAAGAGCTTTCGTGTTTCTGGCAATGCGGCAGGGGTGAATGGTTACGGTGGAGTCGCGTGGGACAAGCGGCGGCTCTGATCGATATCCGCTTCGAGGATGCGGCTCATATCTTGGGTGAAGTAGTGATGCACGAAGTACAACGTTTGGCCGTCCGGTGAGAAGGCCGGCTCCCCGGCGAATGATGAAACCATCTCCTCGGCGGTCCCCCAGCTGCCTTCGGGCGTTCGCACGGAGCGGAAGACAGCCGGCCCCGGCAGGCCGCGCTGGCTGGGGGCATCGAACCACAACTCGCGCTTGTCCGGGCTGAGGGCCGGGCGGTTCTCGTCGGCGGCCGCATTGACTCCAGGGCCGAGGTTCTGCGGATCGCTCCAGCCGCTGGCGGTTTTCTGTGCGCGCCACAGGTCGAACCCGCCGAAGCCGCCCGCGCGGCGCGAGGCGAAGATGATTTCGGTTCCGCTCGCGGCCAGGTGCATTTCCCCCGCGTCCAGGCCGAGGTTCAATCGTTCACCGGCATTGTGCCAAGCCTGCCATGTCCCCTGGCGGCGGCTGGCCAGGTAGAGGTCCACCTCGCGCAGGTTGCCGACCCGCACGGAGCAGAAGTAAAGCGTCTCCTCGAGAACGAAAGGGCATCCATCTAGCGCGGGCTCATCGGGTGCGGCCAGCCACACGCGCGTCGGCTCGCTCCATGATCCATCGATCGCACTCGCAGACCAGATTCCGGTCACGCCATCGAGCAGCTGCTTTTCAGCCGGGATGTTGATATCGGGCGTGAAGACAAAGAGGAACTCCTGGCCGTCGTGGGTGGGGTAGGGGCTGTCTTCGGCGCCCGCGGTATTGATCGGGCCGGGCATCGGCTCCGGCGCGCTCCATCCTGCAGCGACGAGCGGCGGCCAGGCGTCGTCGGCCGGCCTGACCTTCACCGCTGAGACGGGAATCGCCTGCGCGCGCCCGATAGAGGGCGCCGGCGCGAGGCGAGGGGCGCACGCCGCTACAAACCCAAGCGCGAGCCCGCCCCACAGAAGAGCCGCAGCCTGTCTCTTCGCTGTCATGTCAGCCCCTCTCATGTGCCTCACGTCGGCCTGGGTCAGGGTCCTGCGACGGAATTGGTTACTGTCCGGCGCGATAGGCGTCCCAGAGTTCGAGGGCCGGCTTGGGGGTGCCATCGAACCGGGTCAGACCCACTGCGGCGAACATCCCCAGCGTTTCGACATCTTGGCCCTGCCCCTGATCGCGCATCATCTTGGCATACGATTCGAGGTTGAAGTCGCTGAGCAGCAGGTAGATCCAGAAGCGCAGCCGCGGACCGATCTGATCGTGGATGGCGCGGAGGTACACAACCTGGTCTTCGGGCGAACCGGGGAACGGGCCCACGAGTTGCGACGTGTAGCCGCCTTCGGCCACAGCCAGCGGCTTGGAGGTCCGCCCGAGAAGCGGTGCGTAGTAATCGTGCGGCATCTCGGATGCGCTGTGAAATACGACGAACGGATAGGACGAGATCGCCCACACGTCCAGCCGCGGCTCAAAGGCCTCCACCGTCTCCCAGTTGGTCTGATGCGGCGAGCGCCCCTCGGCCGCCGTGGGGATGAGATTGTTGAGGTCCTCCCACTGGAAGGTGACGAAGACCTGGGTGGAGGGCGCCTCCGCCTTGATCGCGTCGTACAGACTCTGATACAAGCTGAGGTAGTTGGGGAAATCCTCCGGGAAGGCATCCGCGTACGTGTTGATCTCAGAGGCCAGACCGAGATAGGGGGGATGGAACTCGCGCACAATGCACAAGGCGTAGTTGGTGATGGCGCTGCGCACCCGGGGGTTGGCGAAGCTGGCTTCCCATCCCATGGGCAGGCCGAAGAACTCGCGTCGGTTGAGGCCGTTGAGCGGGTCCACCACAAAGATCACCTCCATTCCGTTCTGGCGGGCCAGCACATACTGGTTGTGGATATCGTTGATGGAGGGCGAGTCGGCCTCTGCCTTCTCGTAGAAATCGCGCCATGGCACAGGCTGCTGCAGCAGGATGACATCCGCATGCCGGCCAAGGGTGCGGTAGTGGTTGAGAATGCTCTGCTCGGAGGCCTCGGGCGGCGAAGGGAAGAATCCGAAGACGGTCGTACCGGAGGCAAAGGGCGAGGTCTCCAGGCTCGGGATGGGGGCGAGCTGTCCGAGATCGCAGGCGATGGATGCGAGCATCATCGCACACACGATGCACAGCATTCGCTTCATGAGCGGTTCTCCTTTCTGGCACGGGGCCGCGCGCCAAGTGAGAGCTGGTGCAGCAGGCGCGCGGCGCGCGAGCGCATGGCGGGCGTCCCGGTGCGAACAGCCTGGCGTAGCGAACGCAGCGCGAGCGGCCTCAGAGCGGAATCAACTTGGGCCAGGTCGGCCAAGGCCTGCAGCGCAAAAGTGCGCACGATGCTGCTCTGGTCGGTCAAGTAGCGCTGCAGGGTGCGCGCTACGGCGCGCCGTTCGGCTGGCCACAGGTGAAGACGCGGGATCATCTGGGCAAGGTGCCAGCGCACCTCCTGCTGGGCGGTGGAGCCAGCCAGGCGCAGCAGCGCGCGCTTGTGTTTCTGAAGGGCCGAGGCATCGGGCAGGCTGGCCTTCTCAAGTGCATCCGCCGCGCGCATGCACACCACCGGGTCGGCGTCGCCGAGTGCAGCAACAAGCTGGCCCACAAGGCGCGGGTCGGCGTCGAGGCGCTTCAGCGCCTGGGGTACACGGCCGATCGAGCGCCGGTCCCCGCCGCGCAACATCTCGCGAATGTCATCAGCCATGATCGGCTCCGGCGATCTCCGCCCTGCTCACAAAGTCAATTGGGTCACGCTGGGATCTGACATCAGCGCTTGGACAAACCGGTCGTGGCCCTGAGTGCGGCCGACCACGTGCCAGGTTGAAATCTGACACTCGCCATCTTTGCACTGCTTGGGTTCATCCGCACGCAGGCGGCGCTCGCGTAAGAGCGCGGCGATGCGCTGCTCGCGGTC
>JAPLGX010000007.1 GCA_026389925.1 Chloroflexota bacterium | reverse complement strand
CCTTCACGTGTGGCTGAGCCTGGTCGCGCGACGAGGAGATGGAACGCTCGCGCCGTGGGATCCGCCTAAGTATCTGGTCGTGCGCGGCATCTGCCGGCACGCGGGCAACCCGATGCACACAGGTTTCTTCGCGGTGCTCTTCGGTGAGGCGTTCCTGTTGCGTTCGACCGCCAGTCTCATCCTGGCGATCGCCGGTGTCATCCTGCATCTCTTCAACATCCCGCTCTCGGAAGAGCGCGGGCTGGAGGCCCGTTTCGGCGAGGCGTATCGCGAGTACAAGCGCAACGTGCCGCGGTGGATACCGAGGCGGAGGCCATGGACGCCAAGCCCCTGAGGCCACTTGCAGAGGAGCCGAAATGCACCGGAACCTGCCCGCAGAGGCCGCCACGCCCATGGGGCATGGAGCCCCTGCAATCCGCGGCGAAATAACGATGCACTGTGGCGAGGGACCCGCCTGCCAGCGGGGCGCGATTCGCAGATGACCACGGAATCCGGAAGGGTAACCGATCTGCCCATGCCGCGAAGACTCGCCGAGGTTGCCGGCCTCTTCCTCAATCTCGGCCTGACGGCCTTTGGCGGCCCGGCGGCGCACGTCGCCATGATGCACGACGAGGTGGTCAAGCGGCGCAAGTGGGTTGACGATCAGCAGTTTCTCGACCTGCTGGGCGCGACCAACCTCATCCCCGGTCCCAACTCGACCGAAATGGTCATTCACCTGCCCTTTCTGCGGGCCGGATGGCCGGGGCTCGTGATCGGCGGTCTGTGTTTCGTCCTCCCGGCCATGCTTATCGTGACCGCCTTGGCCTGGGTCTATGTTCGCTTGGGGCACTCCCCCGCAGCAACCTGGCTGCTCTACGGCATCAAGCCCCCGGTGATTGCCATCATTGCCAAGGCACTTTGGGACTTGGGGCGAAAGGCTGCCAAGGGGCCTCTCCCGATCGCGGTCGGCCTGGCCGTTTTCGCCCTGTACTTCGCGGGGCTCAACGAAATCGCGCTGCTCTTCGCCGGCGGGATCGTGGTCATGATCGGCGCCAACCTCCGCCGCCTCGAGAAGTCCGCTCTGAAAGGTATCGTCCTACCGCTCGGTGCGCTGAGTGCGCCTGCCCTCCTGGCGGCACCCTTCGGTCTGGGTGTCCTGTTCCTCACTTGCCTCAAGATCGGAGCGGTTCTCTATGGCAGCGGCTACGTGTTGCTGGCTTTCATGCGGGCGGACTTCGTCACGCGCCTCGGCTGGCTCACGGACCAACAACTGGTGGACGCGATCGCCATCGGGCAGGTGACCCCGGGCCCACTGCTTACTGCCGCCACGTTCGTGGGTTACGTCCTGGGCGGCCTTCCAGGAGCACTCCTCGCAACCATTGGCATGATCCTCCCATCCTTCGTCTTCGTCGCCATCACCAACCCGCTTATCCCCAAGATGCGCACCTCAACTTGGTTGAGCGGCCTGCTGGATGGCGTGAACGTGTCTTCCCTCGGACTGATGGGCGCGGTGACCTTGCAGTTGGGCCGGGCCTCCTTGGTTGACCCGCTCACCATCGCTCTGGCTCTCGCCGCGCTCGTTCTCGTCGCCCGGTTCCGAATCAATGCGACGTGGCTGGTGTTGGGCGGGGCACTTGCCGGATTGCTGAGGGCGCTTGTGGGGTGAACGCTCGAGGGATTCCAGCTCGGGCGGGCGCTCAGGCCCGTGCCGTCAGCGTATCCGGATTTCGGAAGTTTTCGGAGGCATGCGCATCAGATGAAGTCCAAATTCGATCCTGATCGCCTAACGCTTTCCGACTCGCCGGGTTGCTTTTGGCTGTTCGGCGGGTTCTTCTGCCTGGTGGGCGGCGGGGCCGTGGCCGCGGCAAGCACCAGCCAGAACGGCAGTTATCCTGCGCGGCAAGTAGCATTTGGCATTGCCATGGGCCTCGTTGGAATCGGCACAGGTCTCTACCTGATCTACGATGCGCCAGCCTCGCGGGTAATCCTCAGCAGGCGCGATGGCACTCTCACCCTTTGGCAAGGGGGCTCCTTCGACAGCAACAAGAGCGGTATGGGTTGAGGGGCATCCGGGGCGTCTATCTGGTACAAGGCAAGGACATTGACGGTGATCCGGTGTTCACGCTCCGGATAGAATTGCCGGATGGTCGCGAGATCCAGCTAACCCATCTTTGGCTCCACAACCATGAGGCGCTGGCGAAGAACCTTGACGAGCTTGCGGCGTACTTGCCCCGAGGAGAGATGAAGATTCTGGAATAGCGGCCGCCAGCAACCACGGCGTCTACCCCTGGTCGAATCCCCCCCAATTCAGCCAGGACGATTGCCTGGTGAACACCGACGGCCTCCAAGAACTACGGCCGGCTCGGGCACTGCATTTGCCTGGAGGGCGTGACGCTCACTCTCGACTAGCCCAGCACGATCTGGGATCTCACTGCCATCTGCTCACGATTTCCGGAGACGGAGCAGTGCGCCTGGCTGCCGTAGGCGGTGCAGCAAGACATGCGAAAGGGTTTCGGCATTAAGCGCTCAGCATTCTGCCAACGCCAATTCTGTCGCAGATTCCGATTCTTGCCTTATGGGCGAAATGGGAATGGCACAATCGGCCGGTTTGCTGGTTTCATTCGAACACCGCCGGTGGTATTCCCAAGATGCAGGAGGGTTCGTTGAAGGTGCTCATCATCGTGATTGGCGCTATCTTCGCCATCGTCGTGCTCGGGTGGCTCGGCTTGCAGATTCAGCCGCGCTCCTTTGCACTCTATCCGCAGCGCTCACCCGCGCTCCAGACCGTCCCGCTGCCGGCCGGTTTGCCCGCGCCGGTCGAACGGTTCTACCGCGCCACCTACGGCGAAAACGTGCCGCGGATCGATACGGCGGTGATCACCGGCCGCGGCACGATCCGCCTGAATGGCATCGTCGTGCCCATCCGCTTCCGCTTCACGCACGAGGCGGGCCGCAACTACCGCCATCACCCCCAGGTGACGTTCTTTGGCTTGCCGCTGATGAAGGTTAACGAGTACTACATCGACAGACAGGAACGCATGGAACTCCCTACGGGCATCCAGGAGAATAACTCCAAGCTCGACCAGGGCGGCAATCTGGGGATGTGGGCCGAGAGTCCATCATGTGGCTGCCTGGCCATCCTGGTGACCGACCCGTAGGTCCACTGGGAGGCGGTGGATAACGACTCGGCATTCCTGGTTGTGCCCTTCGGCGACCAGGAAGAACGCTTCCTCGTGCGCTTCGACTCCACGGGCAGCAAGATCCTGTATTGGGCGGTCATGCGCTACAAGAACGGCGAGGGCAAAAAGATCTTGTGGATCAACGGGACCTGGATGGATGACGGCCGGCCGTGGGCGGACTTCCGCACCGAGGACATCCTCTTCAATGTCGACGTCGACGTGTCGCTGCCAGCCAAGGGGCCATAGACGCCGCGCGTTCTGTCACGGCAAGTGATGTGAGAGCCAAGTTCCACAGACCAGCCCTGGACAAAACCCAGGGCTGGTCTTGTCTGCTATGCATTCGCAACCCCACGACTGGCCAATCGATCGCATCCGTTTCGCTGCGCACGCGGCTCCATGCGTCAGCCTTGTCGTTGCCAGCGCGGGGAGATTCGCATGAACCGCCGCGTCTACCCATAGCCCGCTTGCCCTGACCGGATCGGTATGATAGAATGTCATACCGGAGGGAATCATGCCCGCGGACAAGGTGGCTATCACCATCGAGCGCACGCTGCTTCAACGCTTGGACAGGCTCGTTGCACAAAAGCGCTTCCCCAGCCGCAGCCGGGCCATCCAAGAGGCGGTGGAGGAGAAGCTCCACCGGCTTGAACATGGCCGCCTGGCCAGGGAGGCCGCGAAACTCGATCGCGGTTTCGAGCAGAACCTCGCCGAGGAAGGGATGGCAGGGGAGTCGGCATGGCCCGAATACTGAGAGGCGACATCCTGTGGGCGGATCTCAATCCCGTACGAGGCCGTAAGCAGGCCGGACAGCGGCCGGTCGTCGTCGTGAGCCAGGATGTTTTCAACGAGCGTTCAGGGACGGTGAT
>JAPLGX010000427.1 GCA_026389925.1 Chloroflexota bacterium | reverse complement strand
AGGGCGGCAAACGAGAGCAGGAAAAGGACAAGTGCCGCCCCGGAGTTGATGGAGATATTGACCTTGATGCTCATTTCAATCCCCCGGTACGATCTTGAATGTCACCGCCTTGAGTAGCGGCGTCGGTAGCCAGGCGGCGTTATCGACGTGGATGTGAAGATCTGATACTTCGAAACGCCGGATGCCGAGGATGGTAAATATCCGATGGAGGTCGGCCCGCGTGATGTCGGAGTAGACCTGGATGTCTACGGCGTGCGTGTAATCGTCCGGGCCGATGAGGTGGGCCGAGTGCTTGGCCCCTTTGATGGCGGCGTTGTATCGCTCACACCTGGAGCCGGAGACGATGATGATGGGAGCTCCGAGGATGGACCGGCCTTCGTTGAGGATTTGTCTCAGCTTCGGGTCGAGTCGGTTCAGGCCACACCCGCAGCGGCAGCCGAACGGCTCTTCGGGGAAATAGTCCTTTGCCATGCTGACGACATGATAAGGGGCGGGGATTTGGGCAAAACGCTGAACATGCGTAATATACGCAGGTTCAGAAAACAGCATCAGGGAAGGGCGTTCGGAAAAGTGCCGGAAATACCGCTTGACACGTTTTAGAATTCGACGACGTCGAAGGCCTTTTTGTTCCTCTTCTTGATCCAGATCTCGCGAGTGAAGATCTCCGGGAGGCGGGCCGCACGGACCATTATTTCATCCTGCTCGGTAATTTTGTCCAGCACGATCCGGATCCGAATGACCTCTTTCGTCCGAATCGCTTCGATGTGGAAGGCGTGGTTTCGCAGGGTCGAGATCTCATAACGCGGGGCGAGTGACCGCGAGGCCTGCTCGATTGCCCGCGCCAGGCGGTCTTTAATCGTGCGCCCTGGCATTTTCTTCCCTCTCTCTGGCATGCCGCTTCCGCTGCCCGGCGGATATGTTCGCCCTGGCCTCCGGTGACATATCCCTGGCATAGCTCGGCCTGTCGTGCGGCGTCGTCGGTTTCGGCGGCGCAGGGACATACGCCCGCCCATTCTCATCGAGTCGGAAAACGCGCGAGCAACTCACACACTGAAGCTCGATCCCGGGGATACATACTTCGAGGGTGTGGCAGTTCGGGGCCCAGCAGTGGGGGCAGGCCGCCCGGCGCAGGCCGTCAGCGTACATGCCTTCCTGCGGCAGTCCATCCGGGAAGCAGGCGGAGAGTGCGGCGCAGAGCTTGGCCATCGTCCGGGCATGCGGCTTCTTCACTCGCCCGGTCTCAAAGAAGCATATCTGGATGGGGTGGACTCCAGCCCTCTCTCCCAGCTGCACCTGAGTGAGCCCCGCCCGCGCTCTGAGTTCCTTGAGCCGCTTGATGTCGAACCCATTCTCCGCCTGCTGCGTTGGCATTTGTTACCTCATCCCCTGGCCAGTCTTTCGAGCGTCATCTTCTCCGATAAGTCCGGATCCGCCCCGTAGGCGATTTCTTTTATCCGTTTCTCCGTGATCCCGGACACGGCGTGGATGATCCTATAGGCCGCGGGGTTCCTCCGCCGCGCCTCTTGCAGAGATAGGGCAAGCTCGCCCAGCTTGGGCTTGGGCTTCTTTGTCTTGTTCATTTAAACGGGATCTCCTGCACCGGGATCTTGCCCGGGTCCGTTGCGCTCACGTTCTTTGAGCACCGATCGTTGACGACGATGGCCACGAGACCGAACAGGATTGCGGCCAGCGCGACGGCGACAAGGACGTTGGCGATGAGGCGGACGTGTGAAATGGGGCGGTTGAAAATGTCGGTCATGGCTTCTTCCCCTTCCTGAGCCTGTCTATCCTCAGTCGGTGGACCCAGTGCTCGCAAGGGCATTGCATGATCGGGCCGTGGTAGCTGATGATTTCGCACTTCTTCTTGTTGCAGTAGGCTCCGAAGCCGCCCCTTTTCAGGCTCGCCCAGCCGCAGTTCTCGAAGCTCCGGGTCATAACACCCCCGCGCATCTGCTGCAGAGGTCCGGCTCGAACCAATAGCAGCCGCCCGGGCAGGCGTTGGCATCGGTGCAGCCGCAGATCCTGCATTTGGCGACGGGCTCCCCTTCCTCCGCCATGCACTTCCGCAGGGCCGTCATCAGCGGATCGCCGAATAGATCAAAATGGGGGCGGTTCGTCATCTGAACGTATCTCCCCTTGAGCCCGAGTTCCTCGGCCGCCGTCATGAGCTGGCCCCGGCTGCCGGCGAGAAGATGCGCCGTCGGCTTGCCGCCCCGCGTCTGCCCGGATTCATGGACCGCGATCCCGCCGGCGTCGACGTGGGCCAGTGCCTCACGGAGCTCGAACTGGCGGCAGTAACGCCAGGTCACTTGAGGATCTCCGTGGGGACTTTCCCGACGAGCTTGGG
>JAPLGX010000454.1 GCA_026389925.1 Chloroflexota bacterium | reverse complement strand
GGTGACGTGGCGCCTCGGTTGCGCACAAGGCGACCGACAAAACTGCCAGTCGCTACGTGACGCCCAGAAGCTGATGCGCTGACCAAGGTTCTCCCGTCGCGCCGGAGCACCGTGCTCTTCGCCGGTGGCCGTCTCGGTTGAACGAGCAGAGAAGTGGAGCGTAGCGGATGCTCATCAAGTGCCCTGAGTGCGGACGCGAGATTTCGGACAAGGTCACAGCTTGTCCGCATTGCGGATGCCCGATTGCGAGCGGCCCCGCGCCGAAACCGGTGGAGACTGCGCCCTCCAAAGGAGCAGGCACCAACGAGAGGCCGCATGTAGCGAAGCCGAGCACACCTCAGGCAGCAGACAGCGGCGGTATGGCAGGCTGCGTTGTCTTGGCCGTGATTGCAGTTGTCATTGCAGTGCTACTCTGGAAGTTCGTCTTCTCGGGGAGTCGAGATGGGGGCCAGTGGCCGACCGATGCGATGGGGACATTCGTCGCAGTGTCCAACGGCGTCCTTGACATTCGAGCCGAGGTGTCTGCGGCGAGATGGGAACAAAGAGTACGTGGCCCTCGGGGTGAGGTCTCGTGCTGGACCCGCCTGCCAGCACCGGACGCCGAGTTTGCGGCCTCTCAGGGAATGCTGACGTGCAGCGATGGAACCAGCAGTCAGGGTGACAACATCCGGTTCGATTCGTCAAGCCAATCGTGGACCGTCACGGACAGTGATGGCAACACGATGGTGTTCAGGAAACGCTAGCGCACGGTTCCCGGGGACTTGGACTCGTGGAACCGATGAGGTCGGATGTGACGGCCAACTAACGCGGCGGGTGTACCTTCCGCCAACGGCGGTTTCGAAGTACACGGAAGCGGCGGCGAGAAATGCACTCTCCGCCGCGGTGGGGGTCGGGCCTAGGGCGGCGGGGACACGCCCCGCCCCCGCTCAGGTGTCCGACATCGAGCGAAACGGGTGTCCGAGATGCTCCGAAACCGCTGTCCGACTGCCCTGCGACCCGTGCCCAGAATGCTCAGTCAGACGGCTTCCGCGCTAGCCGCCATGCGCATCGCCCATTAGGGGCCAGGTACCCCTTCCACTGCGGAGCAGGCCCGTGCGACGCCACCGCTACAGGCCCGGCGAAGAAGCTGCCTGGCCCGGGCGGTGTCCTGCGCGACGCCCCTGCCTTCTAGGTACAACATGCCGAGGTTGTTGCATGCGGCCATAACGGCCCCGTCGCAAGCTTGGGAGTACTGCTGTTGAGCACGCGCGTAGTCCTGTGCTACACCTAAGCCCTTCTCGTACAGTATCCCTAGGTTACCGCATCCGTTCATCTCGCCCCAGTCGCAAGCTTGGGAGTAGAACTGTCTGGCGCGCGCATAGTCCTGTGGCACGCCTCGGCCGGCCGCGTAGAAGATGCCTATTTTGTCGCATCCCCAAGCGTCGCCCGCTTCGCAAGCATCGGAGTACAGCTGCCGAGCGCGCACGGAGTCCTGTGCGACACCTCGGCCGCTCTCATAGAGCCAGCCGAGGGCGGCGCACCCGTCTCCGGTGTTTGCTTCGCAGGCTTGGCTATACAGTTCGCGTGCGCGATCGAAACTCTGTCCGACCCCGGTCCCGTTCTCATAGAGGTCTCCAAGGGCGACGCAACCAGCTCCCAGGTCCGCAGTGCAGGATCGCTCGTACAGCTCCCTTGCGCGTCTCGCATCGCTCGCGACGCCTATGCCGAGTGCGAAGACCTTGCCAAGACGATCGCAGAACGCATCATCTGCGCTGCAGGCACGCTCGTAGGACTGCCGCGCGCGCGTCGTGTCCGCCGCAAGTCCCTCGCCCCACAGCAGGATATCACCAAGCTGTTGGCAGCCTCGCGGCGAGCCCGCACCGCAGGCCTTCGAGATCAACTGCGCCGCACGGTGCGCGTCCAGCGTGCCCCCTGGCCCCGATCTGTAGAACGTGGCGAGGGAAGTACAGTAGGCATCGCCGATGCGGCATGCCTGC
>JAPLGX010000381.1 GCA_026389925.1 Chloroflexota bacterium | reverse complement strand
CCGCGGCTGACTACATCACACCTCAACTCGTGGGAGGAACGAGCAGTGCGATGATCGGCCTCTCAATCACCAACCAATTCGTCAAGGTGGGCAACATGGGGCTGGGGTCCTCCCTGTCCTTCGTGCTGCTCGCAGTCCTGGTCGTGACCTACATGGCGATTCGGTTTTTGGCCCGGCTGGCCAAGTTAGCCCCGCGACAATAGGGAGCCAAAGACGTGGCCGCATCCCGCGCCTTGGGGCGCCATCCAATCCGAATCCCCTGGCTGGGGATTTACTTCGGCCTGGTGATTCTCTACCTGTTCTTCCCAATCGCCATCATCGCGTTGTTCTCCTTTAATTCATCGCCGGCCATCAGTTTTCCCATTAGAGGGTTCTCCCTGCGCTGGTACCGCGAGATCTTGGTGAGCCCGGTTTTCCTCTCTGCCTTGAAGAACTCTCTGATCGTGGCAGTCGTCACCACAGCCATCTGTGTTTTGGTCGGCACGCTGGCGGCTCTCGGGCTGACGCGCTACAACTTCCGGTTCAAGCCACTTGTTCAGTCGATCTATGTCCTTCCGGTGACTCTCCCCGGTCTGCTTCTCGGATTGTCACTGCTTTCGTTTTTCGTCTTCCTCAGTCTCAAGCTGTCGCTTGGCACGGTGGTCATAGGGCACCTGGTGTACACCCTGCCTTACTTCGTGCTTGTTGCCACCGCCCGTTTGGAGCGTTTCGACCGTATGCTGGAGGAGGCCGCACAGGATCTGGGCTGTACCCCGTGGCAGACCTTCTGGAAGGTGGATTTCCCGATCATCGCCCCTTCGATAATCGGAGCGGCCGTCATTGTCTTCGCCTTGTCGTTCGACGAGTTCCTGATCACTTTCTTTGTCATCGGGACTCAGAGCACGCTGCCGATGCTGGTATGGTCGATGATGCGCATGTCGATCGACCCGAGGGTCAATGCCATCTCGGTGGTGCTGATGGTGGCCTCAATGGTGCTGATCTACGTGCTCAGCAAGCTGGTGGATCTGCGGGAGATCGAGTTGTAGGATGGAGAGGCGATGAGTCCAATCCAGGTTCAAACCGAGGCTCTTAGCAAGAGCTTTGGCAGTGTCCGCGCAGTTCAGTCCCTCGACCTGGCCGTCGAACAGGGCGAGTTCCTGACCATCCTTGGCCCCAGCGGCTGCGGCAAAACCACTCTCCTGCGGTTGATCGCCGGATTCGAGGAGCCCAACGAAGGCCGCGTGTTCATTGCTGGAAAAGACGTGACCTTCGTACCGTCTCACCGCCGTCCCGCCAACATGGTTTTCCAGCGCTACGCCCTCTTTCCTCACCTGACGGTGGCTGAGAACGTCGGCTTCAGCCTGAGGCTGAGGAAGGTGCCTGAGACCGAGATTCGAACCCGCGTCGAGCGAATGCTGGATTTGGTTCAATTGTCGGGTTTCGGTGGACGGCGAACCCACCAGCTCAGTGGCGGTCAGGCCCAGCGAGTGGCATTGGCTCGCGCGCTCATCAATGAGCCGGAAGTCCTGCTTCTGGATGAACCGCTGGGTGCGCTCGATCTGAAGATCCGCCAGCAGATGCAAATCGAACTCAAATTGCTGCATGCGCAACTGGGGATGACCTTCATCTACGTCACGCATGATCAGGAAGAGGCGATGAGCATCTCAGACCGGATCGTGGTGATGAACGACGGTCGTATCGCACAGGAGGGCTCTCCCCGGGAGATCTACGTCAACCCGGCAAGCACCTATGTCGCGGACTTCGTCGGCCATTCGAACCTTCTCGCCGCCCGGGTCAGCGGGGTCGGGCCCCTTCGCGTGACGATCATGGGGAATGAATTCCCCGTGAGGTCACGCGAGGGCCTGCAAGTCGGGCAGGATGTCAGCATCCTGATCCGTCCCGAGGCGATTCTCATCGCGAGTGGGGAGGCGGCCAGGGAGGGGAACACGCTCAGCGGCGAGGTGGTTGATGCCACCTTCAAAGGGGCCTTCGTCCACTATCTCGTGCGCGTGGACAAAAGCCAATTGAAGGTCCAGCAACCCATCCACGAAGGCACGCCAACTTTCGCACGCGGCGGGGCTGGGTTCTGTCCTCATCAAGGCCGCGGTCGGGAAGCTCCCCGCAAGCCAGTTGCTTCTATTGCGCGCATTCGCCGGGGCGGCGACGGCCCTTGGCGCGGCGATCCTGCTTGGGCGCGCGGGGTCGCTTTGGCAGATGCCGGTTATCACATGGATAAGCATTCTTGGAGTGACCCTGAGCGGCTACTTCGCGGCGGACCTTCTTTTTGTCCGAGCGTTGGAGGTCATTCCTCTCTCGCAGGCGCTCCCCATTCAGGCGACCTACCCCGTCATCGCCGCGGGTCTGGCCTGGGCTGTCTTGGGTGAACCGCCTACGTTTCTTTCGCTCGGCGGGGGTATTGTTGTCATCGCAGGGGTCGCGGCAATCACCGGCGCCGAGCCAGAGATCTCGGGGGACCACTCACCGCGAGCCCTGTCGCGCCGCCGTGGCCTCTGCCTGCTGGGTATCAGCACGCTGGGTTGGGGGGTTTCTGCAGTCCTCCTGAGGTTTGTTTTGCGCACCCTCGATCCGATCGCGGCAAATGCCGTCATCGCGCTGCTCGTGTTT
>JAPLGX010000089.1 GCA_026389925.1 Chloroflexota bacterium | reverse complement strand
GCCGTGCCAAGGCTGCGTCCATTGCCTCGCTCCTCGCGGCAGATGGTCTTTGCCTGGATGGAGTTGGTTGCCTTGCGCCGCGCGCTGGCCAACGGCGCACCTGATGTGATCCACGATCATCTCGGCATGAGGCGCTTCATGGGGATGGTGCGCGCGCTGGGCGTGCGTACGCCGATTGTTCTGACTCATCCGGAAGGACCGATTGAAGCGGATCTTGAAACGTATGCGGCGGTCATCTTCCCGAGCCGCATGGCCCTGGCCCGCAGCGGGCTGACGGCGGCGCGGGCGCACGTTCTTCCACCGCCCGTCGGCCCTGCGTTTCTTGGCGGCTCGGTTGCGGCCTCTCCTGTTGCGGACACACTCGTCTTTGTCGGCGGGCGGCATGCCAAGAGCAGCCTGGAGGCGATCCTCGCCGCGCTGCGCGCCGACCAGCAGCTGCGGCGCACCTGCCGGCTGACGGTGTGCGGCGCGGTCGCTGCCGATGGGGAGCTGCGCTCGACAATCGATGCCGAGCGGCTGCCGGTGACACTCGGCGGAGTGGTCTCGGCGGCGCAATTGCGCGAGGTGTTCGACCGGGCCGCGCTGCTCGTACTGCCGGGTCAGCCGGGGGCAGGCAGCCATGCCGCGCGCGAAGCAGCCTGCCGCGGACTGGCCGCTCTCACATGGAAAGCGCAAGCCGACGATCTGAACGAGGCCCTGGGGTTTCCGGCCGCGATTGGTCTAGCCGACCACGAGGTGGACCCCGAGAAGCTGGCTCGGAGCATTCTGTCGGCGCTGCAGAGCGAGCAGGTCTCGCTGCCTTTCCGTGCGGAACTCTCGCGGCGCGCGCGCGACGCGTTTTCTGCGGCTCGCTACGCCGATCGGCACCTGCAGTTGTACGCCGAGGTCAGCTGAAAGGCAGCCATGGAACCCCCCATCGCGAGAATGTTCGACCGCCCGCGCCGCGTCCTCAAACGTCTGCGGCAGCGCAGCCAGCCGCGGGCGGTCATCCTCATGTATCACCGCCTGGGGCAGGTGGCCGAGGACCCGTACGGGTTGTGCGTCTCGCCTGCGCATTTCGCCGAACACCTCGACGTGATGCGGCGCACCTACAGGGTCATCGCCCTGCGCTAGTTGCCGGCGCGGCTGCGCGAGGGCAGGCTTCCGCGGCGCGCGGTGGTGATTACCTTCGACGACGGATATGCCGACAGCCTCTCCGCGATGCGCCCGCTGTGCGAGCGCTTCGACATCCCGGCCACGGTGTTCGTGACCGCCGGATACTTGGATGGACAGCGCGAATTCTGGTGGGATGACCTCGAGGCGCAGACGCTCGGACGCGGGGTGACGGCCATGCGGGATCTCGAGCTTGAGGTCAATGGGGAACGTCTGATGTGGCCGGCAGGCACCTCCCTGCGCGCAATCTACGACGCGCTGCATGTGCGCCTGCGTCCGTCGACAGCTGAGACGCGGGACCAGGTGCTGAATGACCTGGCCCACTGGCAGGGGGCCCGCCGCGGGGTGCGCGAGGACCACCGACCGCTCACCGAAAGCGAATGTCACCAGCTTGCAGCGAGCCGCCGGGTCGACGTGCAAAGCCATACAGTTCATCACTTGTGGCTGGCGGCTCATCCGGCACCGGTGCAGGCATACGAACTACGCGAGAGTCGGCGACGCCTGGCGGAGATCACCGGCCGGCCGATCACGGCGCTGGCCTATCCCTACGGATTCCGTGACGCGGTGGCCCCGGGCACGCTTGCGCTGGCGCGTGAGGCAGGCTATTCTGCCGCCTGTGCCACGGTGCGCGGCCAGGTGGTGCGCGCTGCGGATCCGCTGTGGTTGCCGCGCTACGTCCCCGGCGATGTCGACGGCGAGGGACTCCTGTGCCGGCTGAATGGGTTCTTCGACGACTTTGCCGCGCCACACCCGCCGCGGGGCGGCGCGGTGCGAGATACGCGCGAGGTGAACGCCAAGGAGCTCACGTGACCGCCTCTCTCGCCTCACTGCCACGGCGCATGTGGCGCGCAGTCGTCGGGCGCCTCCGCCCGTCCCGCAGCTCCAAATACCCGCGGCGCATTCCCGGGCTGACCACGCTCGCGGCGAGGCTGCGCCTGGGCTTCGGCGCCAAACCGCTTTCGGTTGTGTCCGGCTCGGACCGCGGGCCATCCATCCATCGCTACTACCTCGACCTCTTCATGCGCGAGTTCGCTGCGGACATTCATGGCCGCTGCCTGGAATTCCAGAACGATCAGTACACCACCCGCTTTGGCGGGACGCGCGTCACGCACCTTGACATTCTGCACAAGGAGGGCTCGGGCACGAGCAAGCAGGCCACGATTGTGGCCGATCTTCTTGCGCCGAACGACCTGCCCTCGGCCTCCTACAACACGATCATCTGCACCCACACGCTGCACATCGTCGAAGACCCGCCGCGGTTCATGGACAAACTGTGCAGGCTGCTGGCGCCAGGCGGCGTGCTGCTGCTGGGCGTGCCGCACCTCGCCGGCATCCAGCCCTGGTGGCACGAGCTGTGGCGCTTCACGCCAGAGGGATTGGCCTGGCTGGGAGCGCGTTCGTTCGGCGCCGGAAATGTTACACTTCGTTCGTACGGCAACACGCTCACCGCGGCCGGGGCCATGCGGGGCCTCATCGCCGCCGAATTCAGTTCACGCGAGCTCGGCCTGCACGACGATCGCTTTGCAGTTGAAGTGTGCCTGCGTGCCGTGAAGGCCTGACGGGCGCGCCTGCGCGCTCCCCCTAGTTACCTTCCCGCTCGGAGAGTACCTTGGCCAAGACGAAAGTCCTTGTGGTGGGCTCCGGCCAGGCCGGGGCTGTCAAGCACGTCCCGGCTTTCGCTCAGTGTCCGGAAATCGAAGTGGCCGGCGTGTGCGACCCGGACCTCGCGCGAGCGCAACGTGTGGCACGCGAACACCGGCTAGCGGGTGCCTTCACCTCGCTTGAGGAGGGCCTGGCGGCAACCGGTGCGACGATCGTCTCGATTTGCACACCGCCCCAGACGCACCGCGACCTGGCGATCTATGCCCTGGAGCACGGCGCACACGTCCTCTTGGAGAAGCCGTTTACCATTACGCTGCGCGAGGCGGCCGAGGTGATCGCGGCCCAGGAGAGAACCGGCCGCAAACTCTCGGTGGTGCACCAGAACAAGTTCAACTGGGGCGTGATGGAGATGCAGAAGATTGTCCAACGCGGCGACGCCGGACGCGTGCTGCACCTGGGGCTCACCTGGATGACCAACGGCGACCAGGACCGCATGGTGATCGACCCCAACTTCTGGTGCCACTCGATCCCGGGCGGGCGCTGGGCCGAGTCGCTGCCTCACCAACTGTATATCGCCTACGCGCTTGTTGGCCGGATGCGCCTGTTGTATGTGGCCGGACGCAAGACCACCGACAAGTGGCCGTGGATGGCGGCGGATGAGGTAGATGTGGTGCTCGAGAGCGAGCCGGGCTACGTCAACATCCGTATGTCGGCCAACCCGCAGGAAGCCAAGCGCCGGATCAACGTGCTGCACGGCACCAAAGCCTCCTACATGTTCAGCTACAAGATCGCCATGCCCCTGGCCGAACGGCCGCGCGCCAAACGTGCCGGCGAATACCTGCGCCGCTACCTGGCCCTGCGCTTGCGTGGCGGGAGCAAACCCAAGGTGGTTCCTTCGCCGCACGAGCGTCTCATCCGCCAATTCGTCGACTACGTGTTGCATGATGCGCCCAACCCCACTTCGCCCGAAGAGGCCTATCACGTCGAGGAATTGACCGAGCGCTTCGGCCAGGAGTTCGATCGGCAGATGGGGCGCCGGCCAGGTTAGGGCCCCTGCGATGCACGCTTCCGGCTCGACCTCGGCGCGCCTGCACTTCCGGCCGGATGCCTCCGGCGATGGACGGGTGGAGGCCGATACCTGGCAAGAAGATCTGCCTCCCGCCGATTGGGACGAAGCCCTCCGCCTTCTCAAACGCATCAATCTGTCGACAGCTCCCACCGGGGAGCGACTGGCCTCGCTCGTGACCGTGGATGGGTTCGAGCCGTGGTGGTTCGTTCAGGACCGCCTCTTCCGCTTCACGCTGCTGCCGCTCACGCGCTACCTGCCGGTCCTTGCGCGACTCGCTGGCGCGAACGAGGCTCAACTGATCGATGCACCGGCCGAGGCGCGGCGGGCGCTGCGGCCGCTGTCGGGCCGGGCTGGGTTCCCTCGCTTCACGTTCTCCGACGAGGTGTCGAAGGCAGCTTCGCCTACACGCCGGGTCGCCGCGTGGTTCGGCCAGGCGGCAGTCCGTCTGGTTTCAGGTTTGGCGCTGATCGGGTTCCGCCTGACGCGCCGCGATACGGTCCTCTACACCATTGACATTGTCAGCCCGGGGCTCGACCACGACTTCCGCATCGGCCCGCTGTACGCGGAGCTGCGGCGGCGTGGGTATCACTTTGCCGAGTACACGTACAGCCTCTCACCGCGCATTGCCCTGGGCAACATGCTGCGCCGCCGGCGCCCGGCCGTTGTGCTCGAGGCGTTCGACGACGATCCCCGCATTACGTATCCGCTCCCGCGGGCCGCGCAGCCTCTGAGTGCAGCGGAGGGAGGAACGCTCGAAGATCGGGTGTTGCGCGCGGTGGCGGTCGAGGTGCTTGGCTGGTGCCAGGCCTCGGCTGCGCGCTACCGAGCGTTGCGGCGGGCGCTTATGCGACAAGGGGCGCGGCGGGGCGTCGTCTTCGACGACAACCGTCACAACCATGAGCTGGTGGCTGCCTGCCACAGCCTGGGACTCAAGGTGCTCGGATTCCAGCACGGCGTCTTCAATCGCTTTCACACCGGCACCATGGCCTACGGGTTCGAAGGCGCTCGGTCGCATGCCTTCGACCTGTACGGTGTGTGGGGTCCGCTCTTTCGCGAACGGCTCTTGGCCGGAAGCCGCCTGTATGAGGCCGACCAGGTTGTGGTGTGCGGGCCGTTGCGCGCTCCGCAGGCGGCGCAGCCCGAACCGGCGCGAAACCTAGGGCAGCCGCGCGTGCTGCTTGTCTCCGAGCCGCTCGCGCGGAAGGGAGAGGTGCAGAACTACCTTGAGGCGCTCATCCGCAGCGGGCGCTTTGAATTGTGTGTCAAGCTGCGACCCGGTGAGGATCCCGCCGGGCTGCGCGCGTACGGGCTTGACCCTGCCTCGGTGCGCGTGCTGCAAACCCCTACTGTTTACGAGGCCTTCAGCCAGGTGGATCTGGCTCTGGGAACATACAGCACGGTCCTCTATGAGGCGGCCCTCAGCCTCATTCCAACGGTATGGCTGCGCACGGCCATTGCCTATGGTCGAGAACTCGCCGAGGAAGGCCTGGCCGAGGCAGCCGAAGACCCGCAGCAGGTTGTTGCGGCGGTCGATCGGGCACTCCGCCTCCCGCGAGAAGAACTGATTCGCCGGCGTGACCGCATCTGGTCGAGTGCAGCAGATGATGGTGCCCGTCGATTGGTTGAGACGGGCGAGGCCCGCCTGTGGCCCGAACTGGCCCACCGGGGGCGCAGCCGATGACTCCCCGCGTCGCATTCATCATCCCTTACCTGCGTTCGCGCGGGGGCTGGCAGACCGCGGCGCTTGGCGCCGTCCGCGCGCTGGCGCGCCACGTCGAGCCGGTGCTCGTCGTTGCGCGAGCCGATCTCGAGGGCGCGCGGGCACTGCTGCCCGGATACGAAACACACATCCTTCCGGATGTTCAACCGGTCAGCGCAGGAGTCTGGCCGGTGGCCCGCACGCTCGCGGCCGCGAGCATCGGTCTGCGCCGCCTGCCCCCCCTGCGCGTCGATTTGGTGCACGCGCTGGAGGCCTTTCCGGCCGGCGGGGTGGCGCGTGCGCTCGCGCGGCGCGAAGGCGTCCCCTTCGGTTTGACGGCCCACGGAACCTACGCCGTTGTCTGGAAGCGGTGGCCGCTCCTCTCATCGGCCTACGCTCGCGTGTTGCGCGAGGCGGCGTTCGTCTGCCCGATCTCTCATGGGACTCTGGCGCGCATGCAGCGCGAATTCGGTTCGGCGCTGAGCGCGGCGCCGT
>JAPLGX010000404.1 GCA_026389925.1 Chloroflexota bacterium | reverse complement strand
CGGCCAACGGAAACGGGCGGCCGACGAAGGAGACGGCGCGATGGCCCAGGAACCCATCCCGGATGTAGGAGGCGCCATCCGGCGTGAAGGGGACTTTGCTGCTCCCGCCGAGGTTGACACCTCGCAGGATCAGCGTGCGGCCGTGTTCATCGGTGAACCAGGGACCGCAGGTCTTGATCATCGGTCGAGTCCTCCCTGCTAGGTTGACCCATCCCTACCCCCTCCCCAAAGGGAGGCGGGAATCCTTCCTATCTGGGAGTGGGGAGCTTCGCTCCCCACTCCCAGACGCCAACACCCCTTGCGTGGTCATGGCCTTGTTGGGGCACGCCATGCCATGCTCAAACGGATCGCTTGGATCTGCGCAGCCGTAGGTGCAAGACGTTCTAGCTGGATTGTAGGCAGGCTTGCGGCTGGATGCAATAGGCGCGGGGATAAGCAGGCCTTGTGGGGGACGGCGATGACCGCCCCGAACCGAGGTCACAGGACAGACGCCTCGCCGTGCAACGCCGTGGGCAGTGCAAGCAGACTAAGGCCTTCTCTGTGTTCTCCGTGTTCTCTGTGGTGAAAGCTCGCGCTCTTCCACCCGCTCGTACGCAGGCTGGCGGCGCAACAGCAGCGGACCCAGCCTGTCGATCAACCACCCCACCGCCGGCTCGACCCACTGTGAGAGCATCAGAACGCGCGGCACGTACACCACCCGCCGCGGGCGGCAAACAAGGCCCCAGATGCGCTCGGCCACCTCCTCGGCGCCGATCGCGAAACGCTCGGCCGGGATCCGTCGGCCGGAGGTCTCCCCCTCGGAGTAGTCGAAGAAGGCGGTGCGCACCGGCCCAGGCTTGATCAGGCTGGCGTGGACTCGCGTTCCGCGCAACTCGCGGTGCAGTGCGGTAGTGAAGGAATCGAGGAAGGACTTGGTGCCGGCATACATCGCGATGCCCTGGTTGGGCAGGTTGCCGGCAATGGAGGAGACGTTGATGATGTGGCCGCGGCCGCGCGCAACCATCTGCGGCAGGACGCTCAGGCTGAGATCGACTGCTGCGCCGACATTGAGCGCAAGCATCTCGCGCGCCAGGGTCACCGGCATGCGCGAGCCGTATCCGTACCAGCCGAAGCCGGCGTTGTTGATGAGCACCTCCACCGCGCCCATCTGCTGCGCGGAGGCGAGGACGCGCGCACGGTCGGTTTCGTTCGTCAGATCCGCCACAATGACATGGGCTTGCCCGCCGGCCGCCTCAACGCGCGCAGCAACCGATTGGAGCTTCTCCCTGCGGCGGGCAACGAGGATGAGGCGCAGGCCCTCGCGGGCGAGGCGCACTGCAGCCGCCTCGCCGATACCAGAGGAGGCCCCAGTGATGAGGGCCAGGCGTCCTTTGAAGCTCTCAGCAGGTTTCGATGGATTCATGAGTCAACGGGAGTCTCACTCCCTGCCCCTCCCAATGGGAGGGGAACTTGGGTTTGTTCTCGGTGAGTGGGGAGCTTCGCTCCCCAGTCACCGAGAAAGCAAACAATGATCTTCCTGGCGCTCCCGGCAGACTGCCCGGCCCGCGTCCGGGGCAGGCGGCGGTGAAAGCTCTGCTCTACTTCCGCACGCGCTGGGGCACAAAGCGCAGCCGCCGATACGAAACCATCCAGGCCACCGCATCCGCAATGGACTGCGCCAGCGGTCGGGGCTTGTAGCCCAGCTCGCGGCGCGCCTTGTCGGCCGAGATGTGCGAATTCGAGAGCACGGTGTGGATCGAATACGGCGTGAAGCGCGGCGTGCGCCTGGCGGCGCGGTACCAGACCGGCGTGAAGTAGGCCGCCGTCCGCGCCAGCCACACCGGCACCCGCAGCTTGGGCATGAGCCGCCCGGTGAAAGCCTCCACCGACTCAATGATCTGGCGCACACTAATGCGCCCGCCGGCCAGGATGTAAGCCTCGCCGCGGCGGCCCTTCTCGGCCGCGAGGATGTGCCCGTGCGCCACGTCGCGCACGTCGACGAAGTCGTACGCGCCGTCGATGTACATGTGGAGTCTGGGGCTTGCGCAATCCAGGAGGAACTCGCCGAACATCGACCCACGATAGTCGTGCGGCCCGATGACGCCCGTCGGGCAAACGATGACCGCGTCCAGCCCCTCCTCCGCCGCGCGCTGCACCTCGAGCGAGGCTTCCGCTTTGGTCTTGTCGTACTTGCCCCAAGCACGATGGGGCGAGAAGGGCAAGCCCTCATCGATCACTTGGCCCTCGGGCGCCTCGGCGATGGCGTGGATTGAGGATGTGTAGATCAGGCGCTGCACGCCAGACTCACGGCAGGCGGCAATCACGTTCTTTGTACCCTCGACGTTGACCTGGCGCATGGCCTCCTGCTTGCCGGGCATAATCGAGATGATGCCCGCCAGGTGAAAGACGCGGTTCGCGCCGCGCATCGCACGCCGCAGCACGTCTTTGTCGAGCACGTCGCCTTCGACGATCTCCACCGGCAGCCCTTCGAGCGGGCGCCGGTCTTCGCCGGGGAACAGCAGCGCGCGCACGCGCTCGCCGCGGGCGACAAGCTCACGCACCAGCACGTTGCCGATATGTCCGGTGGCTCCAGTGACGAAATTCATGTGTGTGCTCCAATCTGCACGGCGCGCCCGTGTGGGCGGCCGCTCACAAACCGTGAATGCGTCATCGCACATGCCGCACGGGCGATGGCCATGCCCCTCGCCCCTCAACCGGAGGCTTTGGGGTTTGGCCTGCGCAGGCCGTCGAGCACGAGGCCCACCCCCTCGCGCGCCACGCGGCCCCAATCCGCCGCCTGCGGGTCGAGCGCGCCTTGCAGGAGCAGCCCGACCGCAAGCGCGACGATCGCTTGCGCCGCGACATCCGCGTCCACCGCACGCAGGCTGCCTTCGCGTTGGCCAGCCTGGATCAGGCTCTCGAAAAACTGGTGGTAGCGGCGATAGGGCGCGGTCGTCGCGCGCCACACCTCCGCGTCGCGCGAGGCCTGGCGCCAAAACTCGAGGAACAGCGGCACGCGTCCGCGCGCGTCGGCGAAGATCGAGGGCGCCACCTCGGCCATGCGCAAGAGTCCCTGCGCCACATCCGAGGCGGCGGCCAACAGGCGCGCCAGCTCGGCGTCCACACTCGCCAGCCAGGTCTCGATCAGCTCGAGAAACACGGCGTGCTTGCTGGCGAAGTGATGGTAGAAGGCGCCCTTCGATACGCCCGCCGCCGCGCAGATCTCCGACAGTCCGGTGGCGTCGTAGCCCTCGCGCGAGAAGCAGTCGATGGCGGCGGCCAGGATACGCGCCCGTGTCTCCTGTGCCCTTTTCTGAACCGGTTCTTTGGTCATAATCATACCGACTGGTCGGTTTTGTCAAATCGTACCTGGTATCGCGACGAGAGTCAAGGAAAGGCCACGCCTGCAATCCGTGCGCAATCATGGGAGACTAAAGTACAAGGCACCCGCAACCGCGTAGAATCCTGATAGAGTTGCTCGGCATTTCTTTAGGGCCCTCTCAGGGGGGAGCGAGATCAGCTCGGCCGGCGCGCGGCCATTCCCGCCAGATGCTTCACATGGGCCAGCGCGACGGAGAGGTTGGCCCGTGGCCGAGTCGACTTGAGGCTCTACGGAATGGTCAGACTTCGACATAGCCGCGGTGCCTCCGGCGCCTCGCAATGACAAAGGTATGAGCCCGCGGCCATTTCACACCAATAGAGGTATCGCATGACCAAGATCCACTCCTCGGAGATCACACCCGCAGGCGTCTACTTCAATCGGCGTTCTTTTATGAAGGCCGCCGGCGCGCTGCTCGCGGGCTCGGCCCTCGCCGCCTGCATGCCACGCACCCCTTCCCCGGCCGAGGGCGCGGCGGGACTCACCCCCACGCCCTCTAACCTGGGCCTCACAGACGAACTCGGCAACCCGGCTACCCCGCTCGACACGATCCTGCACTACAACAACTACTACGAGGTCACCGACAGCAAGGAGGGCGTCGCCTCCCTCGCCCAGAAGCTGAGCACCGACCCGTGGGCGGTGGAGGTGACCGGCCTCGTGCGCAATCCGAAGACCTACGCCGTCGATGACCTGAACTCGCGCTTCACGCCCGAGGAGCGTATCTACCGGCTGCGCTGCGTCGAGGGCTGGTCGATGGTCATCCCCTGGCAGGGCTTTCCGCTCGCCAGGCTCCTGCGTGAGGCCGAGCCGATGACCTCGGCCAAGTTCGTCAAGTTCACCACGCTGTATGACCCCAAGCAGTTACGCGGTCAGGCGGACCATTTCTACTCGTGGCCGTACATCGAGGGATTGCGTCTGGACGAGGCGGAGCACGACCTGGCGATTCTGGCGACCGCGCTCTACGGGCAGCCGCTGCCCAAGCAGGATGGCGCGCCGATTCGTCTGGTCGTTCCGTGGAAGTACGGCTTCAAGAGCATCAAGGCCATCACGCGGATCGAGCTCGTCGAAGAGCAGCCGGTGTCGTTCTGGACAGAGGCGGCGTCGAACGAGTATGGGTTCTATTCGAACGTCAATCCGGAGGTGCCTCATCCGCGCTGGTCGCAGGCTAGCGAGCGGCGCATCGGCGAGCTCGGCCGTCGCCCGACGCTCAAGTTCAACGGCTATGCCGATGAGGTGGGGCAGCTGTACGCCGGGATGGATCTGGTGGCGAACTACTGATGCGGCAAAGTTCTGTTCGGGCGCGGCATGCCGTGCCCGCGAGTGGCGAGTTGGCTTTCGTGACGCGTGAGTTGGGCGGTGTGACGTTTCGCAAGCAACTCCAAGATTGCCGCGGCGCCCACGGCGCCTCGCAAGGATGAAGGTAGAAGCGGTGCTGGGCGCACGATGATAAGGACAACTCCGAAGTCGACGCCGCAGGGCCGACAACGCGTGAACGGCGCCGCCCTCCTGCAAGTCGCGGTTCACGTTGCAGCGTGGATGCCTCTGGCAGCGCTCGCGCTTGACCACGCCCGCAACGGGCTTGGAGCCAATCCCATCCAGGCCATCACGCTGCGCACCGGAAAGACGGCCCTCGTCCTGCTCGTGCTCTCGCTCACTGTCACCCCGCTGGCCACGTTCGGCTGGCGCGGCGCGGTGCGCCTGCGCCGCCGGCTCGGGGTGTATGCCTTTGGATACGCCGCGCTACATTTCCTCACCTTCATCGGCCTCGATTATGGCTTCAACCTGGCATTCCTGCGCGAGGGGCTGATCGAAAAGCCCTTCGCCCTGGTCGGCCTCGCCGCCGGCACGCTGCTCCTGCCGCTTGCGCTCACTTCCACCCGCGGCTGGATGCGCCGGCTTGGCCGCAATTGGAAGCGACTGCATTGGCTGGTATACATTGCCGCGCCGCTGGCGATCGTGCACTACGTGTGGCAGGTCAAGGCGGATTATCGCCAGCCGCTACTCTATGGCCTCGTCGTGGCGATGCTGCTCCTTCTGCGCGTTCCGGCGGTGCGGCGCGTGGCAGCGCAGGCAGCTGCCAGGTTGCGCATGCATCGATCGCAGGGTGGCAGCGACGCACAAGAGCGAATCGCGATCCCCCATCCCCTGCCCCCTCCCAGAGGGAGGGGAGGATAGTCTTTCTCTAGGCCCGACACCCCTTTTTGGCCTTGCCTT
>JAPLGX010000335.1 GCA_026389925.1 Chloroflexota bacterium | reverse complement strand
GAGTTGGCGCGGGAGGTGGGCGGCCGTCTGGCGGAGCAGGGCGTGGTGGTCGTGTGCGGCGGAGGCGGCGGCGTGATGGAAGCCGCCTGCCAAGGCGCGCTCGAGGCGGGCGGGTTCACGCTCGGCATCCTTCCGGGAAGCGACCCGGCCGGGGCCAACCGGCACGTGCGCCTGGCCATCCCGACCGGCCTGGGCGAGGCGCGCAATGTGGTCATCGTGCTCACCGCGCAGGCGCTCATTGCGATCGGGGGGGAAGGTGGAACGCTTTCCGAAATCGGCATGGCCTTGCGCCACGGCAAGAGGGTGATCGCGCTCGAGAGCTGGGAGGTGCGCCGGCCGGAGGGCGATCCGCCGCCCGGCCTGGTTGTGGCGCACAATCCCGAGCAGGCAGTGCGCCTTGCGCTCGAGGCTGAGCCCGCGGCCGGGACGAGCTAAGCGCAGCCCGCATGCAACAGGAGGTGGCTTCTGGACGATCTTGAATTGTCACGCGCGCTGGTTGAGGCCCTCGAGGCCAAGAAAGCCGAGGACATCGTGCTGCTCGATGTTCGCGGGCAGTGCATGTTCGCGGACTACTTCATCATTGGCACCGGCACGAGCGACCGCATGCTGGGCGCGCTCGCGGAGGGCGTGCGCGAGGCCGGAGGCGAGAAGCGCCATGCCGGCGGCCGGACGGAGGGTCGGCCGCAAGGCGGGTGGATCCTGGTGGACTTCGGCTCGGTGATCGTGCATCTGTTCTCGCCCGAGCGGCGTGAGTACTATGCCCTCGAAGAATTGTGGCACGAAGGCAAAGTCGTCTTGAGGGTCCAGTAGTTCAGAGCATGCGGTGCCGCACAGATTGAAAAGAGAGAAGCACCCGCGAGGGTGCTTCTCTGGTTGGTCACGCAGGCAATACCGGCCCCGCTATTCGAGGATCCAGCGCTCGACCTCGCGCGTCCACCCGACCAACTCGGATTCCTTGAAGAACAGCGGAATCTCATACGCGGCGGTCTCAGGGCCGTCGGAGCCGTGCACCAGATTGCGCCCGACCACCATGCCGAAATCAGCACGGATCGACCCGGGTGCCGCCTCGCCGGGCTTGGTTGAGCCCATCGTCTGGCGGGTCAGGGCGATGGCGTTGGGCCCTTCCCAGACCATGGCGGTCACCGGTGCGGAGGTGATGTACGCAAGCAAGCCCTCATAGAAGGGCTTGCCCTTATGCACAGCGTAGTGGCGTTCGGCCAGCGCGCGGTCCATTTGCAGAAGCTTGAGACCGATCAGCTTAAGTCCGCGGCGCTCGAAGCGGGCGATGATCTCGCCGATCAGGCCGCGCTGCACGCCGTCGGGCTTGACCAGGATGAGTGTCCGTTCCACAAGGACCTCCGCGAGGTGAGGGCGATGGTTTTGTATCTGCGAGTGCCGATGGATTCTATCAGAACCGTCGAGGTCTGGAAGTGGCGCTTCGCACCTCTCCTTCCTGGGTTGGTGCGGAGTGGCACAGAGGTCCTCTCGCGCGGCACGCATCTCCCCCGTTCCCCGCGGTTCCGTCTTTCCCCCCGGCCGTGACAATCCATGAGGACACTGTGGTAGGATTGGCCCAAGAGGCAGCCCGGCCGAGACTCGCGCCTCGGGCGCAGAGTGAGCCAGAGTGCCGTCGTTCCAGTCCTCACCACGGTTTGGTCTGAGAGGACAACGCCCTCACGAAACCCA
>JAPLGX010000292.1 GCA_026389925.1 Chloroflexota bacterium | reverse complement strand
TCACCACCAACGACGCGGAGCTGGCGGCCCGCGCGCGCGCGATGGCCGACCAGGGGTGCCGCGCCGGAGGCGGATGGTTTCATCACTACTCGCTGGGAACCAACTACCGTATGACGGCCTTCCAGGCTGCCGTCCTGCTGGCGCAACTGGAGCGCCTGCCGAAGCAGATCCGGCTGCGAAACCGAAACGCGGCCCTGCTGCGCGCGGAGCTGGCGGGCGTTGAGGGACTGCGCTTCCAGGAGGCCCCGCCGCAGGCCACCGCGCATTCCTGCTACCTGCTGCTGGGGCGCATCGACGCGGCTCGCTTCGGAGCCACGCGGGAGATTGCGGCGGTCATTCGGGGGGCGGGCAGACAGCTTCAGACGCGGTAAAGCGGGAGGGTCTCGGGGTTCGGGACCCTGCGGCCGAGCCAATACTCTTGGGTTGCCGCTACGGTTGCGGCTCTCCGAGCAGTTCCGATCGGCGCACCGGCTTCTGCACTTGGAAGCGCGCCATGACATCCTTGACAAGGTCGGCCACCCATTCCTCCGCAGCAGGGCCGACTACAACCTCTTCAAGCAGCGCATCAAGGTCAACCGGCAGTGGGATCCCCGTGGGCATCCTGCGCCGGACATGCGCCTCTACGGCCTTACACCCTTCCTCGGGAGTCGCCACGAACGAGGGGAAAGGAAAATCCCAAGGCGACTTCCAGATAACCATGCGCACTTCATGCTCGTGCTCGTAGCTGGCATCCTTCTGAAGGCACGGCACGAGGATGTTGGTCCATGAGCCCCCTGCAACCCGTTCCCAGTCGAGGTAGCGCATCCTTCCGATGCGAACGCGTTCTTCGACATCGATGATCGTCTGCTTCATGCGGCCGATGCTGGAGCGGATGGCAATTGGACAGCCGCGCAGGCCGTAGAGTTTCCACATCGCCATCGACTCACGGTCATTCTCATGCCGGCAATTGACATAAGCTTCCTGGCGTCCGGTCTCAAGCAACGCCTTCAAGCACGAAGTCCATGTATCGCCAAAGCTCCGTGCTCTCTGGGGGCGTCTCGAAATGCGGGTGTGCTTCGTATCCCATCGGTCAAGTGCTTCTCAACCCGGGCACGCTGGTCCGCCATGCGGGGCCCTTGATCCTAGCCCTGGCCTTCGCTCTTCCCAAACTCAGCCCGCAGGATCGACGCGATTTGGCTCCGCAGCGCCGGGCTCTCCTTGGTCGCTGCTCGCCAGACCTCGTCCCAGTCAACCCCGAAGTAGGCATGGACGAGAATGTTGCGGAATGCCACGATCCTCGGCCATGGCACTTCCGGGTAGCGCGCCTTCAAGTCGGGGGATACGTGAGCTGCCGCCTCGCCGATCACCGCAAGCTTCTGCACAACCGCGCTCCGCACCAGTTCCGAGCCTTGGAAGCCGGCACGGTCAAATCCACCGATGAATTGCACAATGTGGTCGGCTGCCTCGATGATGTCGCGGAGGTAGAGCTCCTCACGCCGCATAGAGGCGCCGTGCCTCTTGGATCACGGAATCGCGAATGAACGGTTTGAGGCCATTCTTGGAGACCAAGTCCACCTTCCGTCCAAGCAACTCAGACAGATCGAGCATCAGCCCGGCGTGGTCGAGCAGTCCAGGTTCGGCTTCCGGAAGGAATTCCACCAGCAGGTCAATGTCGCTGTCGAGGCGCATCTCACCGCGCGCGGCAGAGCCAAACACCGAGAGCTCCCGGACTCGGTAGCGCCGGCAGATCCCAGCGAGCTTTCCCTCGTCCACTTCCGCGACGCCGAGATGCATCATGACGTCTCGTCTCCTGCCACTATTATGCCTGATGCCACCCCCCGCAACCAGCGGCTTCAGGCTAGGCAGCCCAATCGCTGACGCTCTCTGGCTCCCGCACCGCATCCCGACTGGGGATGAGGAAACGACCCGCGAAAGCGCCGCGGCCATTCGCGGGGTCAGTCGGCAGCGCCACATCCGGTAGGTCCAAGCCCGTCGTGGGCTCGTGGGACCAATGGTGCGACGCTCCGGTGTTTTTCGTCGTCTCGCGAATCCCGAGACGAAAAACCTCCCTGCCTACATGAGGACGGGCCCATATTGGGGTCGAAACGCCTCGGCGGCGCACTTCTTCACCTAGAATAGGAATCTGTGCGATGACCATGGGCGTGATGCCCGGATGGCAGAAAAGGCCCGCCTTTGAGACTGTATCTGGATGCATGTTGCCTGAACCGTCTGACCGACGACCAGAGCCAAAGCCGCGTGCGCAACGAGGCCGAAGCGGTTGAGCGGATTCTCGGACTGGTGCGTCAGGGCCGGGCGACGTGGGTGAGCAGCGCGGTATTGGCGGTTGAGATCAGCCGCAACCCTGACCCGGACCGGCGCCACGATGTTACCGCGCTGCTGCTGTTTGCAGACGAAGTCATCGTTCCTCAGTCGGCCGAAGCAGACCGTGCGGCATCTCTACACAGACTCGGTTTCGGCGCGTTCGATGCGCTCCATCTGGCCTGCGCCGAACGGGGCGCTGCGGATGTTTTTCTCACCACCGATGACGACCTGCTCCGCCTCGCCCGGCACCGTGGCCGGGTGCTTCGCCTCCGCGTGGAGAACCCGGTATCCTGGTATCAGGAGGTCGCCTTATGATCCCTCTCGAAAAGATGAGCGACGAGGAGTTCGACCGGCACGCTCTGGCAATCCTGCAGCGCGAGTTGGGCTTGGACGGACTCGCGCGCTTCCTTCGCGTGTATCGAGCGGGTACCGGCGACTACACCCACGAACGACAC
>JAPLGX010000510.1 GCA_026389925.1 Chloroflexota bacterium | reverse complement strand
ACGCAGCGATCTTCTCCCAATGACGATCGATCACGTGAGCAAACTTCTCGGAGATCTTGTGGAGGCGCGCAAGCCGCTCGATGGCTGACATCCGTGGGCGGACCTCCGTGCATCTCGAGTGGGATACGACGTGCTTCGGCTTCGGCGTCGCCCGAATGTCGCCCTCCGCGGTCCCCGGAGAGGTGGCCGGGATCCTCACCGCGCTGCGCGAGGCGAACTACCGTCTGGTGTACTGGTCGGTGCCGACCGTCGATCGGGAGCGCGTGGCCGCCGGGCTGGAGCACGGTGGCTTTCTCGCTGACGAGAAGCTCAGATACGCGACGGCGCTGAGCGCGGAGCGCCAAGCTCCGTCGACGGCGTACGCGGCCGTGCCGTTCGAGGAAGAACAGGAGGACCACGGGCTCGTGCAGCTCGCGATCAGCAGCGCTGAGTACTCGCGCTATCGCCGGGACCCGTTGTTTCCCGCGGCGCTGTGTGACAAGCTGTATGCGGTCTGGATCGAGCGATCGGTGAGCAAGGAGATCGCTGACGAGGTGCTGGTAGTGCGTGACGGGCGGAATCTCTTGGGGCTGATCACGCTGGGCAGCGCTGGTGATCGCGGCGACATCGGATTGGTGGCGGTCGACCGCACGGCGCAGGGAAAGGGGATCGGCCGCCTGCTCGTGACCGAGGCGGGGCGCTATTTCGTCGCGAGCGGTCGTCGGCAAGCGCAGGTCGTCACACAGCGGCTGAACGTTCCGGCATGCCGGCTGTACGAGTCCTGTGGGTACTCGATCGAGCGCAGCGAGACTGTCTTCCATTTCTGGCTCCAACCAGATGAAGATTCCGTTCAACAAGCCCTATCTGTCCGGTAACGAGATCGAGTACATCCGTGAGGCCGTGGCGTCGGGGAAGATCTCCGGCGACGGCATGTTCACGCGCAAGTGCCAGAGATTCTTCGAGGAGCGATACGGCTTCGGGAAGTCGCTGCTGACGACGTCGTGTACCGATGCGCTCGAGATGGCGGCGATCTTGTGCGACCTGCAGGCGGGTGACGAAGTCATCGCCCCGAGCTACACCTTCGTGTCGACGGTCAATGCGTTCGTGCTGCGTGGCGCCAAGATCGTGTTCGCCGACTCGGAGGCGACGACCCCGAACATCGACGTCGCGCAACTCGAGTCCCTCATCACGCCGCGCACGAGAGTTATCGTCCCCGTGCACTATGCCGGGATGGCGTGCGACATGGACCCGATCCTCGATCTCGCCAGGCGGCGTGATCTGTTCGTCGTTGAGGACGCCGCGCAGGCGATCCAGTCGTTCTACAAGGGGCGGCCGCTCGGCTCCCTCGGCACGTTCGGGGCCTTCTCCTTCCACGAGACGAAGAACATCATCTCGGGGGAAGGGGGGATGCTGACGATCAACGATGAGCGCTTCGTCCCGCGCGCCGAGATCATCCGCGAGAAGGGGACGAACCGCTCGGCCTTCTTCCGCGGCGAGGTGGACAAGTACAGCTGGGTGGACATCGGGTCCTCGTTCCTCCCGTCGGATATCGTCGCCGCGTTTCTCTACGCGCAGCTCGAGAATCTCGAGGCGATCCAAGCGCGGCGCCTCGCATTGTGGCGGCTGTACGCCGAGCTCCTTGCGCCACTCGAGACGGACGGTCTGCTGCAGCGCCCTGTCCTGCCGCCCTACGCAACGAATTGCGCGCACATGTTCTATGTCGTGTGCC
>JAPLGX010000351.1 GCA_026389925.1 Chloroflexota bacterium | reverse complement strand
AGGTTTGCGGTTTCTTCTGGCCTTCTTCCGGGTGCGGCCAGGCAGCGGCTCATTTTTCAGCCAGGATAGAGAGGTGGCTGAGGTCGAATTCTCTGTAAAGGTCGAAACAGAAGATATCGGGGGCCTCATCGTAAACAACCGGCTGGTCAAAAAGGTACTGAAAGCTGGACATTCCCTGGTGAACCACCAGTTCCGAGAACAGATCCGGTTGGAGGGCCCTGGCGGTCGCTGCAGCCACCTGGGTTCGAATACCGGTCGTATCCAGGCGTATCGTTGGAGCACCAGAGGCCTTCTGCAACCAGCGGGCCGCGGCAATCAACTGAGCTGCCTGGATTCCCAAGGGCCGAACCCCGGTGCCGCTGAGCCACTGTGTGAAACGCAGCTGCCGCGGAGGCGCACTGTCACCGTGGAAGAGCAGATCCAGCGCCAACACCTGCTCCACGCGATTGAGGCGGTCAGAAACCTGCCCGGACGCCTCCTTCTTCCCCTTGTCGTTCAGCACGATGGTGGTCGGTGCATCGTCGGGGCTGGCGATGGCCTTCAGCCAAACGACGCTAGCTCCCAACCCGTCGCTAAACTCAAGCCTGTACGAGCGCGTCTCCAGCCCTTTATTCTTCGTATTTGTCTTGGCCCACGGGTGTTTGACCTCGACCCGATTGAAGCGCACGATGTTACTCAGCCTCTCTCTTTGAGCGACCGCCCACGCGCGCCGGGCGGGGCCAGCGGCGGGGACCGGGGGCCGCCGAATCTCGGCCGCGAACCTCTTTGCCAGGCCAAGAATCGTGAGGTTGTCCTTCGGTAATCCCACAACCAGTTCTTCATGGCTCTTGATTTGGGGCGCCACTCCTTTCTCGTCATCCATCGGTGGAAGTCCGAAATGCCGGCTGATGAAACGGTAGGCCTGCGTCCGGTTATCAAGCTGGTAATTATGATCGGAGGGGTCGGTGTTTTCATGCCAGGCGAAGGCATCTTCCCGACCGAACAGGCGGAAGATCGGCTTCACATGATCGTAGATGTAAGGCTTGACCAGGGGAGCGCGGTAGCAACACCTATCCTCGGCGTTGTAGATCAGAAGCGTGGGCCGCGGCGCACGCATGGCAGTCAAGTGCGGATAATCTTGTCCGACGAAAAAGTCGCTGGCACTATGCTCGAGATCGCCCTCAACGAACTCGATGCGCGAAACCAACGCCGAGTAACCGGCAACGGGGATGGCCAATGCGACACGCTCGTCAAGAGCACTCAACATGATGGTTTGCCAGCCGCCCCCCGAGAGCCCGGTTACCGCAAGCCGTGCCTGGTCGGCGTGCGGATGTTCATAAAGATAATCGAGGCCTTTCCGCATTGCCAGGTAGAACAGTCCGAGCAGGTTCGCGCCGGTCAAATCGAGGTGGGCGGACAATCTGTGCGAGTTGCCAGGCTCCGAGCCTCTCAGCTCGCCCAATGATAACCATTCCATATTCAAGGCTAACAGTCCATGTCGCGCCAACTGTATGCACAGCTTCTGCTTGAATTCGACCGACTTGCCCTCCGACTCGTGACCAGTGAAGTCCAGAACGGCGGGAACCTTTCCGCTGAGGCGCTCCGGTTCGTACAAAATACCGACCGTCCAAAAGCCGGGAACGATTTCGTATCGCAACTTGCGCAACCGGTACCCCTGGCCGGTCTCCACGGTCTCTACCTCCACAAACCGCAGCGGCGCGTCCACCCACTGCTTCGGCCAGCCGTGAAACGCAATGTCATCGAGCAGGTGCCTGCGCAACCGCGCGGATTGCGCACTCCATTCCGCCGGACTGGAGGCCGAAGGCGGCGGTGGAACCCGCGTCATCAAGTACTGGCGCAAGTGCCCAGCTAATTCGTCCGGGCTCCAAATTGGCGCATCCAGGATCCCCTGTATCTGGCCGGCGCTGGTTTGCGCGTTCATTACGGTGGAGACCACCAGAACGCAGAAACAGACGTACCACCTTATCCCCATGGTTGTCTCCTCCTTATCATGGAATCTTGGAATTCTACGGCGGCATCCGTGCGGCCGCACCGTTTTCCGCCTGCTTATCTTACCTCTGCCCGCCGCCCCCTCTTCGCCCACGGCTAGCCACAGCATGCGGCGATTGGCCGGAGGCGGGGCATTCAGCGTCAGCGGCCGGCAGGGAGGCCGCAAATATAGCATTGACCTTATCATCCGATCAATTCATAATTCCTGCAAGATTGATCGGAACAGACGATGGATCTGCACAAATTGAGAGTCTTTCGCGCCGCGGCCCTGCACCAGGGATTTACGCGGGCAAGCGAGGTCTTGCACCTCTCTCAATCCACGGTGAGTGCGCACATCAAGGCGATCGAGGAGGAACTGGAGTGTCCGCTCTTCGTCCGCGTCGGCCGCCGCGTGGTGTTGAATCCCGCCGGCAGCCTTTTGCTTGAATACTCGGAAAAACTCTTTCGCGACCTCAAGAACGCGGAGATGGCCGTGCGGGAAATGCACGCGCTCCGGCAGGGAACCGTCCGGCTGGGCACGGGCGCCACGACCCTGATCTATCGCTTGCCGGAAGTGCTGGGCGCATATCGGCGGAAGTTCCCGGAGATCGAGCTGATCATTGCCACCGGCACTACCGAGCAACTGGTGCGGGAGGTGAAAGCCCACCGGGTCGATCTGAGCCTCATCATGATGCCCGTGCATGAAACATCATTAGAGGTGACTCCCGCCGGCCGCGAGGAATTGGTGGTCGTGTTGCACGCGGAGCATCGTCTGGCAAACAAACGGTTTCTTTCCCCCCATGACCTCGTGGACCTGCCGATGATTCTTTATGAACCGCAATCGGCCATGCAGTCGCTTGTCGATCGCTGGTTTGCTCAGATAGGAGTTGTGCCAAGGGTCACTATGGAGATGGAAAACATCGAGGCGATCAAGAGCCTGGTTCGGGCCAACCTGGGGGTATCGGTGATCCCCGAATGTGCGCTTTGGCGACAGAACAGGCCGGAGTCGATCAAAGCGATGCGGGTGCGTGGCGCGCCGTTGTACAGGGAATTGGCGCTCGTCGCCGAGGAAGGGGGCATTAAGCCGAAAGCAATACAGGAACTTGCCGACTCCATCGTGCGCGCGCTTCACGGCAATGATCGATAGGCACGATTAATTTGCTCGATACAATGAATTGGACCCGTTGGCTAATGCATGGTTCACTGCTCTCCGGGCTGCCCACAAAAGCCGTCAGGAGAGCGCCATGTTCGCACGCCGATTGACCGAGGTCGAACCTTTCCAGTGTGCTGGAATCGATTTCGGAATGCTCCTACCCAGGGATGTGACCGACTCGGTCGAGATTGTTCTGGCCGTGTTGAAGCCCGGAATGGAAAGCCCCGTCGACCAGCACGCGACATTCGATCAGGTGTTCTGGATCATTGAGGGCGAAGGCGACCTTACAATCGGAGCAGAACGGGCCCTTGTCGGCCCGCAGACCGTCGCCTTCATACCGCGGGACACACCTCATACGATCAAGTGCGTTTCCGGCAGTGGCCTAAAGTACCTCTATTTGAATGTATGGGGCAAGGGTGTGCCTGAATTGGAGCGCCTCTGGCGGAAGGTGTACCTGAACGTTCATGCGCGGCGCACTGCGGCAGCCCCGCCCCTCACGCGAGAATGAACAAACCACGGGATTACGCGCGGAGGACAATGACCTGTCGAGAACGAGTATTGGCAGCCATCGCGCACGCGCCACCGGATCGCGTCCCCGCCAACTATCTGGGAACTCCGGAGACGAATGCTAAACTGCGCGAGTTTTTCGCTATCCGCGATGATTTCTCTCGCGACCCCGGGGATCTCTTCGATTCCGACTGGGACATTCATGCTCGTCTAGGCACGGATCT
>JAPLGX010000343.1 GCA_026389925.1 Chloroflexota bacterium | reverse complement strand
GCCCCTTGGTGCGGAATGTAGGGTCTAATTGCGTCGCTCCGGGATTCATGGAGACGGAGATGAGCGTGTCCCTGTCTGGTGAACAACGGGAGAAGATCTACAGGAGGAATTCGCTGAAGGCTGCGACAAGCATCTCCAGCGTGGCCGCCTCCATCGTCTTCCTTCTGGGCGAAGCCTCCTCGTCCATCACGGGCCAAGTCGTCCACGTTGACAACGGCACAATATGAGGCCGTGTCTCGATCTCCGTCTCGAGCGGGGGCTGGCAAAGGAGCATCGCCGAGAATCCCATCCTCTCGCCGCCCCGCCCCGCAGCCGCCGAGAACCTGGAATCATAGAGCTGATGCATGACTGAGACGATCCACCATGGTCACTCCTCCCTCGAGTATCGGGACACTCCTTGGGACTCTCGCGTTCTCGGAGTACCGACGAACGAAGTGATGAGGGTCGTCGATTCGGGAGACTCGGCTGAGCTGCGCGCCCTTCTCGCCGCGCTCGAGGATGAATGCGCGAGGCGGAGCATCGGCCTCACGGTCACGCGCGTGGCCGCGACCAGGATAGCGGTGAGGTGCGCCCTCGAAGAGCGTGGCTTCCGCTATGTGGAGACCTCCCTGAACTTGGCCCGAGGCAGGCGCTGGCCGATGCCCGTGAGCGTACCCCAGGAGCTCCTCGACAAGATTGAAGTCCGGCGCGCGAGGGCGGACGATCTCGATGGCTTGCGGACGATCGCGGCCGATGACTTCCATTTCGGGCGCTTCTTCGAGGATCCGCAGATCTCCGCCGAGTCGGCTCGGACGAGGAACTACAACTGGATCGGCGACCTGGTTCGGGATGGGCGAGTCGACGTCTGCCTTGCGAAGACTTGCCTCGTCGGTTTCATGGCCCACTCCAGGACGACAAGTGTCACAGACCTGCTGCTCGGCGGCGTCGCCGAGAGATACTCCCATCTCGCCCTTCCTTTCTGGGCCAAGGAGATCGCTTCCATCCACGAGGATGGGGTCGAGACGATAAGAACGAACGTGTCTGCGGCAAGTATCGGCGTCATGAATCTGTACACCGCCTTGGGGTTCCGCTTCACCGAAGCCCTCGTCGGTTTTCACAAGCACCGGTCTTGAGCCTGGGCGCAACGAGCGTCGTGGGGCACGCCACCTGGTCCAGCTCATGGCTTACGCGGCGAGCAACGGTGAGTGGCCGGCGTTGGTGGGCCTCAGCCAGGTAGCAGCCGGGAAGGGCGAAGGCCTCTCGCGAGGCCCTGGCCCGACTCGCCAGCCGCACAACCGGCGCCCGGCAGCCTCGAGTTCGCTCCCTCGCGACACCGCCGGCCCGTCAAGAAGTAGGACCCCGTCTCAATCGCTTTCGCGGACCGAATACGTCGGTTTCTCCATCGTCCGGAAATGCATCCGGGCGAGGTACTCCCCGATCACTCCGAGGGCGAAGAGCTGGGCGCCTGAGAAGATCGCAATCATCGACGCCAGGAATGGGAAACCCGCCACGCTCGTGCCTTGGAGCAGGGACCGGCCGACCACGTAGACTAGGACGCCCATACCGAACAGTGTAAAGGCGAAACCGGTGACGCTCGCCAGCTGGAGCGGCAAGATGCTGAACCCGGTCATCATGTTGAGTGCGTGTGTCACGAGTCTGCGAAACGTGTAGTTCGATTCGCCGGTGGCGCGAGGATCATGCTGCACGGTCACAGAGGCGAACCGGGAGGTCCCCCAGGTGAGCAGGACGTCAATTGACACGAAGGGACTCCGGTACTCCCGGAATGCCGCCCGGGTTATGGTGCGGATGGCGCGGAATGCGCTGACCTTCCGCGCCGTCTCTGCGCCCATCGTACTCTGAAGCGCGATCTTGGTGATGCTTGAGGCAAGATCCCGCCAGAGGCCGTGGGCCTCAACGGCGGGGGTCCCGTAGACGACATCATTCCCTTCGTCGAGCTTCTCAAGAAGTTTGCCGATCTCCTTCGGAGGATTCTGGAGGTCGTCGTCGATGGTGACGATGATGTCGTAGCAGGCCGCCCGGATGCCGCAGAGTAGCGCGTTGTGCTGTCCGTAATTGCGCATCAGGTTGATGCCGCGGAAACGAGTATCGCTGCGACAAAGGCCGCGGATCGCCTGCCATGAGCCGTCCCGGCTGCCGTCGTTGACGAGTATCACCTCGAAGGCCGCCGCAACTTGAGACAACGCCTGCGCGAGCTGGCTGCAAAGTTCCGGTAGCGATTCCTCGCTGTTATAGACCGGAACCACGACCGTGACCGAAGGCTTCGCCTGCGTCATGCCCCTCCCGACCCCATCTTGCCTAGGCCAACGCATCCTGCGCCGTCAGAGTTACTCTGGGCACAAGCGCGACCCAGGGCAGCTTGAGAGTTCGCTGCCCGAATGCGTTCTGCGACGCGTCGAGCCACGGGCTGGCATCGCGTGACCGTCCCACAAGCTACACTCGCCAGCTTCCCTCGCGAAACCGGTCGTCAAGCAGTTCGTCCCCCGTGCGGAACCGCCGGAGCACGTCCGCCAAGTATTGGGCAAAGCCGATGCTCGTCATGTCGACCTTCCCGTCGCGCTCTTCACGACAGCCACCACCTCATCGAGCTCTGCGCCTGTGAGAGCACCAAACATCGGCAATCGAACAAGCCGGTCGCTTACGGCCTCCGTCACCGGGCAGTCGCCTACCTTGCCGCCAAAACGACGCCCCATCCCGGACAGGTGAAGCGGGAGGTAGTGGAAGACCGCCAGACCGATGTCCACCCAGCTGTACTTGTCCACCTGCCCGCGGAAAAAACGGCTGCGGTTGGTGCCCTTCTCCCTGATGATCTCGGCGCGCTCAACGAATTGGGCGTCGTTGATCAGGAGGGCGCCACCCTCGCCACAGGTGAAGTTCTTCGTCTCGTGGAAGCTCTGCGTGGCCAGCGCTCCAAAGGTCCCGAGCCATCTGTTGCGGTACTTGCCAAACAAGCCGTGCGCATTGTCCTCAACGACCGCTACACTGTGCCTTGCCGCAATGGCGCAAATGGCGTCCATCTCGCACCCTACGCCGGCATAGTGCACCGGCACAATCGCCCGAGTCCGCGGCGAGATAAGGCGTTCGAGCTGCTGCTCGTCGATGTTGAGGGTGTCGGGGCGGATATCGGCAAAGACCAGGCGCGCCCCACGCAGGGCGAACGCATTCGCCGTCGAGACGAACGTGAACGAAGGCACGATGACTTCGTCGCCCGGCCCGAGGTCCAGAAGCAGCGCCGCCATCTCGAGCGCGTGGGTACACGAGGTCGTCAAGAGCACACGCGGCACCCCGAGTACGTCCTGGAGCAGCGTGTGGCAGCGCCCCGTGAACGGCCCGTCCCCAGCGAGGTGGCCGTTGGCGACTGCCTGGAGCAGATAGTCGGGCTCGGGGCCGGCAAGGCTTGCCCGGTTGAACGGAATCCGATAGGGCATCATCTCCTCCGGAGCCGCTGCCGCCAACACCCGATTTGCTGTGTGCTCACGACAGTGTTCTTGAAGTAGCGTTCATCGACCTAACGATCGCCGTGCGTCGCCACCTGCAAATCGACCACGTCCTGGACACCGTGTGGGCCGTGCGCAGGTGACGGCCCACGCCTGGTAGCAGGGGATCGCTGCGGCCGGTTGGAACGACCGGACCAATATGGTGTCAGCCAGCGAGGTTTCGATTTCGGGCGACTGCCAAACAACTGCCTCCGAAGGGCATGACCTTCTTCTGTTGGATTCTCTTTCGCTCCACACCTAGCGCGTGGCTCACAAGCAGGCTGACCACTCCGCTGCCCGTCGAATGTTCCCGGCGCATATTCCCGACCGACGTAGTCCGTCGCAAGCCGATGAGGCTTGGGACCGTGCGACAGACTAGGACGGGGAGCATCAAGAGCCAGAAGAAGTAGGTGACATACTCGACCCCAAAGCCTGCACGTTCCAGACACCGTGAGAGCGACTTCGTGGAATACCGCCGGTAGTGCCCAGCGTAAGCATCGTCCGCCGACCAGAGCGTCTGAAATGCCGGTACAGTGACGTAGATCCTGCCGTCTGCTTTCATCAGCGACTGAAGGCTTGCGAGAAAGGCCAGGTCGTCGTCAATGTGTTCAAGCACGTCGAATAGACCGATGGCCGGGAGGGTGTTCGGCCGAAATCCGGCGGTTTCCATCGTCGAGCAAACAACGTGCTTGAGGCCTCGCTTGACCGCGTTCGACGCGCCGGCCGCGCCCGGTTCTACCAGCACGGCGGGGAACCCAGCCTTCTCCAACCCTCTCGCGACATAGCCGTTGCCGCCACCGATGTCAAAGATCGGTCCCTCCGGGGGGAATAGCCGAACCACGTCAGTGATGATGGCGTTCCGGTGCTGGAACCAGAACGAGCCATCTTCGATGGAAAGGCATGCGTCATTTCCCCCTTGCGGATACGACACCTCGTGCTGAACCTTGGCGACCCAATACCCGCTTGGGTGCGCGGCAAGACCTGTGGCGAACGTGGCAAGGTCTTCCATCTGCGAAAACCTCGGTATCTAATGGCCTGTCAGTGTTCGCCCAGCCCTACGCCGCCACTCCCGACGGGCCGTCCAGGAGGAACTTCTCCCAGACCTGCGCCTCCGCGCCCGCCCGGCGCGCCACGGCAAGAGCGGAGCGCTCGCAGAGCACCAACGGCCTGAACCGCGGGTGCCGACGGGCGAACTCGAGGAGGCCGGCGAGGTCGCGCGCCGTGAACCCGCCCGTCTTCACCTCGACGACCCAGTCGCCCCACGAGCCCTCGAGTACCGCGTCCACTTCCCACGACCCCTCGCGCCAGTAGCGTACACGCTGGCCGGCGTTGACGGCGTGCGCGAGGCAGGCGTTCTCGACCCACGCGCCCCTCCGCTCCGGCTCGCGAGCGGGGTCCGGCGCGCCGCGCGCGTCGGTCGCCGCGAGCAGGGCGTTGCTGAGCGCGACCAGCTTCGGGGGCGCCGCGCGGCTTCGGAGCGGCCGCGTGGCGTACTTCTCGATCCCCGCGACGAGGAAGCCCTCCACGAGCAGCGCCAGGTAGTGCGCGATGGTCTCCAGCGCTCCGCGGTCCTGCAGGGTGCCCTGGATCTTCTGGAGGGAGACGATTTGTGCGGGGGCGCCGACGGCCGCGCCGAACACCTGCCGCAGCAGCGCCGGGCGGCGGACCACGCCGAGCGCGAGGAGGTCGCGCCCGATCGCGGGTTCGACGATGGCGTCGCGAAGGTATCCCTGCCAACGGGTCGGATCCTCCCGAAGCGGGAACGCGCCGGGATACGCCCCCTGCGTCACGACCGCCCGCACCGCCTCGGCCGTGCCCACACCAAAGGCGGCGACGAGGTCGCGCGCCGTCCAGTGCGTCAGCGTAAGGCGCTCGAACCGCCCCGCGAGACTCTCCCGCGAGCCGGCGCCGAGGAGGAGCGCCGACGAGCCCGAGGCCACCACGTGGACCTGCGTCTTGTGGCGGCGCAGCAGATCGAACGCTCCCTTGAGCCGCGCCGCCCAGTCCGGTACGTGCTGGATCTCGTCGATCAGCAGCACCGCGCGGCCGTGGGCCTTGGCCCGCTCCTCCGCGGTGCGCCACAGGCGCTCCCAGAAGCCCGGAAGCGCCGCCTGGGGGGCGTCCGCAGCGGCATAGACCGCCGCACGGCCGAGGGCGCCTTCCAGGGCGAGCAGGAGCGTCGTCTTCCCGACCTGCCGCGGGCCTGTCAGCAGTTGGATGCGCGAGGGTGGCGGCTCCTCAAGCCGTCGCCGGAGCAGCGCCAGGCAGGCGTCGTATCCGAGGCGGAACGATGATTCGGTCACGGTCGAATAAATATTCGACTATAACCGATTGTCAAGGACCGCATCGCTCCCTGCGCCAGGACGGCCCGCCACGCGAGCGCGCGGCCGCCGCAGAGCCCGCCTACGCGGCGTGGCGTTTCAGGTAGGCCAGGGTTCCCGGTACGTCCCGCAACAGCCGCAGCAACACATCCAACGCCGCCGCCTGGACCGTGCGGCCGGCCTCCCAGCGCGACACGGTGTTGGCCCCGAGGCGCAGGAGCTTGGCCAGGGCCGCCTGCGTCACGCCGAGCCGCTCGCGCAAGGCGCGAATCTCGTCGGCGGTGAGCAGGTGGTGCCTTGAACGGTAGCGGGCCAGCGCACTTGCCTCGAGGATGCCTGCCTCCTCCATGGTGAGGACGTTCTCGCCGCAGGCCGGACAATGCAGGTGCGGGACGTCCGGCACCGGCGTCGGTTCGCCGTTCACCGGCAGGGACAGCGTCCCCCGCCGCGGCCGCATAAGGGTGGCGCATGTGGGGCACGCGTCCTCGGGAAGACGGCGCGCCTTGCGGCGCTCTCGCGGGCCAGCCGCGTCAGGCCGTGCCATCCGCCCCGTCATCCGTGAAGCGCAGGCGTCCGGCTGCGGCCAGTCCGCGCACCCGGATCAGCACGCGCAACACCCAGACAGGCATCAGACGCTCTCACCATGTGGTGAAGATGGCGATTCCGGCACGATTGGCAACCCCCGGTGGTTTCCGTCGAGGTAGCCGCTTCATTGCGGAGTGGAGCGAAATCACGCGGATCGCTTGGTACTCCGGGGGGA
>JAPLGX010000366.1 GCA_026389925.1 Chloroflexota bacterium | reverse complement strand
CTTCGCGGCGCACGTTTGGCAGGCGGCGCAGCGCGGGGAAAGCCACCGCCGTCGCAAAGTTGCCGCTGCCGAGAGCCGCGAGCCCAACCGCGGGAACGGCCTCGTGCCTGCCGGCCGCCGCGCCGATCGTGACCGACCGTTCGAGGGGCGAGGTCCCCGCGTAGGTGAACAACACCCCGAGCGGCGCGCGCCGGCCGCGCTCGCGCACGAGCGCGTAAGCGCGGGCCGCATCGTCGATCGTGAATGTGTGGGTGACGAGTGCGTGGCAATTGAGCTTGCCGTGGGCCATGAGGTCGAGCACGGCCTGCATGTTGCGGTTCTCGGTCCAGCGCACGTACCCGATCGGATAGTCGAGGCCGGCTTCCTCATAGAGCGGGTCGTAGCGCCCAGGGCCGTACGAGCGCGAGACGATGAACGACACTTCGCGTTCGTAGTATGGCTTGCGCGGCAGGTTCATCCCCACGGCGCCGACCGCCACCACCACGCCGCGATCGCGGGCCACGCGGCCGGCCAGCTCGACCGGGTCGCTCGAGGACGTGTCGGCGCAGATCAGCACCGCATCGAAGCCGCGGCCGGTCGTGAAGTTGAGCGCAGCGCGCTCCCCCCGCGCGCGCACGGCAGCCCCCTGCGCACCGAGCATCTTGGCCAGCCCGACGCGCCGTGGGTCGAGATCGATGGCGAATACCCGGCAGCCGCTCGCGGCGGCAATCTGAACGGCCATCAGCCCAAGCACGCCCAAACCGATGACCAACACGTCGGTGCCCACGCCCGCGCCCGCAAGTCGAAATCCATGCAGCGCGATCGCCCCCAGCGTGGTGAAGGCCGCGGCCTCCAGATCCACTGTCGGAAGAACGCGAGCGGCCAGGTTGACCGGGATGGTGGCGAACTCGGCATGGACCGCATGTCCGCCGCCGGCGCAGGCGACGCGATCGCCCGGCGCATACTCGTGCACGCCGCGGCCGACCTCCACCACCGTCCCGCTCGAGGAGTAACCCAGCACCATGGGTTTCCCCAGGCGCGTCGTCACCGCTTCGAGCGTGGTCAGCACGCCTTCGCGGCGTGCCTTATCGATCGCCTGGCGCACCAGGTCCGGACGCGAGCGCGCCTTGCCCGCCAGGCTGCGCGCGGCAAATTCCACGACCATGCGCTCGGTCCCCACCGACACCACCGAAGCGGCGGTGCGGATGAGAATTGCGCCCGGCCCAGGGCGCGGGACGGGGACTTCGACAATCTCAGTCTTGCCCGAGCGCAGATTCTGCACGACCTGTTTCATGCGCGACCCCTTCTTGTGCCAAAGGCATTGACCGATCAGCCGCGGTGAGCGGATGGCGAGCGCAGCGCATCCTCATAGAAGCGCCGGATCCTGTGGCGCACGGCCTGCGCATCGCCCCGCTCCGCGACCAGCCGGGCATTGACCTGCGCGGCATGCTCTCGCAATTCGCTCGACCGTGAAGCCTTGACCACGGCCTTCGCCAACGCACCGTCGTCACCCGGAGGCACGAGCAGCCCGTTCTCGCCATCGCGGATCCACTCGCGCAGCGAGGCCAGGTCGCCGGCGATCGGGAAGCATCCGCACGCCATCGCTTCGAGCAGTGTGTTCGGCGTTCCGTCGTGCGTCGTGACCGAGAGCGAGGCCTGCGCGCCTTGGAAGAGTTCGGCCATCTCGCCGGGTGTGAGGGATGGCAAGAGCCTGACGTGTCCCTCGATCCCCAGCCTGCGCACCCAATTGGAGGCCAGCGTCGAACCGGCCATCCCGACGCACAAGAAGTGGGCGTGCGGGATCTCGCGCAGTATCCGCGGAATCGATTTGAAAAAAGTGTCGCTGCGGGTATAGCCGCGCAGCCCGCGCGGATTGACGAACACGGTGGCCCCGGCCGGCAAACCCCAACCTAGCGGCCAATCCGGCGGCGGCGGCGCCGGGTGAAACACATCCGCGCGGATGCCACCATTGCCCGGGGCGACCAGCCTCGGGCGGGTTGGCGTGAAGCCCCATCGCGCCGCGAGCCTGAGATCGCGCTCGCAGTCCACATGCAATGCATCGACACCGCGCAACGCCCGCCGGGTCCAGGCCGCCATCATCGGCGAGGCGGGGGCGTGCAATGTGAAATCGTTGCCCCAAATCGACACGGCCGTCGGCACCGGCGCAGCGCGGCTGCCGCGCGCGGCGAGGGCAACCATCCCTTCCACCGGAAGGCGCAGCGCGTGGACCAGGTCAGGCCGGATTTCGTGGACTATGCTTTCGAATCGCCTGGCCTGCCGGCCGATCCACAACGGCGCAACCCAGTGCAAGATGATGGCGGAGGCCGCCAGTGAAGACGCCGAGCGCTGGGTGACAGCCGTCGCCACAGCCTGCTCCCGCGCGCGGCGCGGCCGTGGGATGAGCGGCAGGCTGTGAAAGGAGGCCAGCCCCTCCACGGGCGGCTCGCTCTGGGCCCGCGAGGAGACCAGGTGAACCTCATGCCCGTCCTCGATGCGCCCGTCAATCCACGAGCGGGCGATAGGGCTGCGCCCGTCGGCGAGGAATAGGATGCGCATGATGGGTCCGCGGCCCGAGGCGCCAGGCTGCCCGGCGCGCTATCCTTTCCGCGGTGCGGCTGAGGTGCCCCCCGCCCGAGGCGAGCGGGCCTTCGACGACCAGATCTCGCGGATGGCCGAAACGAAACCTTCACTCATGCGCTCGAGGGTCGCCTCGCGCTCCACAATGGTCAGCGACATTTCACCCATCGCGCGCAGCCTGGCCGGATTGGCCATGGCCTCCTCAAGAATCATCGCCAGATGGTCCTCGTCGCCCGGCAGCAGCAACCATCCGTTGAGACCCGGCTGCACCAGGTCGGCTTGGCTGCCGTCCGCCTCCGCCACCGCCACCGGTTTGCCATAAGTCAAGGCTTCCTGAAGCGCCAGCCCGCCTGTCCCGGGCATGACGAACAGGTCCGCCACGGCAAAGCAGATGCCTAGGTCGAGCCCGAAGCGTTCGCCCACGAACCGCGCGCGCGGGAGCATCTCTTCGGCAAGGGCCTCCAGCCGCGGGCGGTCGGGCCCGTCGCCAACGACCAACACCTGCACAGGGCGCGTCTGGCGCGCGCACGCCCGCAGGAGCAGGTCCACTCGTTTGCGCGGTTGCAGCCGTCCGACGAAGAGAATCACCGGGTCCGCGCCCAGGCCGAGTTGCTCACGCCAGCGCAAAAGCAAAGTCGCGTCCTCATCCAACATGCGCGTGACGCGGCGCGCATCGCCGGGTTGGACGGCGTTAGGGGCGACAAAGACGCGCTCCTGCGCGAGCCCCAGCCCGGTGAACAGGCGCGCGCCCGCTTTGCTGTACGTCACCAGGCCGTCGAACGAGCGATAATAGTTGAGGAGAAACGGTGCCCAGCCGGATCCCCGCCGTGCGCGACGCGCGGGTCCGAGCGTCCAGCCGATGACCGGCCGGCCTGAGCTGCGCATGCGCCACAAGGCCAGCAGGTTGCTCAGGTAACGCGGGTTGGCTTCAAGCACGAGCACTTGGGGCGCACAGGCTGTGAGCCAGCGCTCCAACCCGCTTTGCCACAACAGAT
>JAPLGX010000508.1 GCA_026389925.1 Chloroflexota bacterium | reverse complement strand
CCCGGCAGGCGTCGGTCGAGCGTGAAGTGTTTCTCGATCACGCAGGCGCCGAGTGCAACGGCGGCTAGGGACACATGAATGCCGGTCGTATGGTCGGAATACCCGACGGGCACTCCGAAGGCCTTCGCCATCGTGTCCATGGCGCGCAGATTCACTTCCTCGACCGGTGCTGGGTACTCGCTCGTGCAGTGCAGGAGCGTGACGCGCTCACGGAGCGACCGCTGTCCGTCGTCCGACGCAAAGGCACGGTCGAAGTCACTGCTCATGGGCGTCGCCTCCGCCGGCGCCGTAAAGCCGAACGCCAACACACCAAGCGCCGCCTCAACTTCCGAGAGCGTGCTCATCCCCGTGGAGAGCAAGACCCGTTGCGACGCCCGAGCGATCACGAGGAGGAAGGGGGCGTTGGTGATCTCCCCAGACGGGATCTTGATCGATGTCAGCCCGAAACGGTCCGTGAGGAGCCGTAAGCTGGAGAGATCGAATGGAGTAGAGAGAAATGCGATGCCTCGCGCGCGGGCACGCTCCACCAGAACCTCGTGGTCCGCCTCCGTCAGCTCGAGCTTTCGTATCATCTGGAACTGGCTCTCGGAATCCCCCGTGGCGCGCGCCTGATACGCGGCCTTCTTCGCGTCGCGACGCACCAACTGATCGGCGCGAAAAGTCTGGAACTTGATGGCGTCGGCACCCGCGAGTGCCGCCACATCGACGAGCTCCTGCGCTCGCGCCAAGTCGCCGTCGTGATTCACGCCCGCTTCCGCGATGATGAAGACGGGCTCGCGGCGACGGCTGCCGCGACCGTTACACGTCGGTCCGGTCATGGAAGCGTTTGAACAGGATACCATCGAGCGGCACCTCCTTTATAGTGCGCTTGATGCGCTTGGACGCTCCGCCGGAACCGAACGGAGTCTCCCCTTTCGCGGCGATCTTCTGGAACCCGGGCGACAACGCCCGTTGAACGGCCGACACGATGGCGGCCGCGGATTCCGCAGAGTCGATGACCGACGGTGCTCGGATGCGCCCTCGTTGGCGGTCACCGATGTTCACGGTGGGTGTTCGCGCGGTGGGCGCCTCGATGATTCCGCTCGAGGAGTTTCCCAGGACGACATCGGCCTCGCGCAGGAGGCTAAGATATTGAACCTGCCCCAGGTTTACGAAGACCGTCGCCCGGCTCGCGTTGTGGGCTACCCATTCGTCGACCATGCGCGTGATGATCCGACGTCCGGCATCCGCGTTGCCCTTCGTAAAGACGACCCTCGCATCGGCGAGCGTGTCGAGCGCATCGAATAGCTGTCTTGCCGCGTCCGCGCCGTCATCGTCGCAAAGGGTGACCGGGTGATAAGTGCACAGAATGAGGGGCCGCGGGCTCAAACGAAAATGGAGCGCGGTTTCGAGCGACGCTCGGTCCATCAACTGGAGTTGGGTGAAGTTGTCCAGACCGATGGCTCCCGTATTGAACACGGTTTCGGGGGCCTCGCCCAGTTGAATCACCCGACGTCTGTACTGTTCAGCAGCGGTGAAATGGAGATGAGACATCTTCGTTACCGCATGCCGAATCCCTTCGTCGATCGTGCCTTCCGAGGCTTCGCCTCCGTGAATGTGCGCGATCGGAATACGAGCCACCATCGCCGCCTGAGCCGCGGCCAGGATTTCTACCCGGTCCCCGAGCAACACTACCAGGTCGGGCCGCAGCCGGCTGAACGCGTCGGCGCAACCGATCGTGCCGAGGCCCATCGATGTAGCTATCGCTACGGGCGAATCGGACGCCAGCAACGTCTCGACCTTAGCATCGATGACGAATCCGTCGCCTTCGATCTGCTGGTAGGTCGACCCAAACTCTGGGGATAGATGCATCCCCGTCACGATGACCTGTAGCTTCAGGTCTGGGTCGCCGGCGATTTCCTTCATCAACCAGTAGAGCAGCCCGTATTCCGCGCGGGTTCCGGTAACGATGCATATCGTCCGCGCGACGCTCATATCCGCGAATTCGCCAGCTTGGCACTGCTTGGTAGGTTGATCAAGCTCGCAGCCAATCGCGTCGCCACGGGCAGGGGTGCTCGCGGGCTCTCCGCGAACATGGGCAGCTCGTGCAACAGGGTCCACACCGGGCGTGACTGGTAGCCGGCGTCGTTCAACGTCGCCAGCACCCGATCTCGAACGGTGACGTCCACTGCATCGAGCCGCACCGTGTTGAGCCAGTAGTTGCTGCGGCACCGCGCCGGTTCGGCAACGAAGTGAACGCGCGGTTGGTCGGCGAACGCGGCTTGGTACCGCTTCGCCAACGCACGTTTGCGCTCGACAAAGTCGGGCAGGCGCTCCATCTGCGCGCACCCGAGGGCCGCGTTCAGATTTGGCAGGCGGTAGTTCCACGCGACCTCATCGTGAAAGAACTCCCAGCGATGCGCGCGTTTGGCCGTCGTCGTCACGTGCTTGGCGCGAAGCGCGAGCTCGGCGCAATTCGTGAGGATGGCACCCCCTCCGCCTGTCGTAACGATCTTGTTGCCGTTGAAGCTCAGTGTCCCCATCACCCCGAAGGTGCCCATGTGCCGCCCGTGGTACGTGCTCCCCAGGGACTCGGCGGCGTCTTCGATGACGGGGAGACCGTAGCGCTCCGCCACCGCCAGCAGTGCCGCCATGTCGACGGGGTGGCCGAACGCATGCATCGGCACGATGGCCGCGAGTCGCCGGCCCGTCCGGCGGTTGCGAATACCTTGCGGCGTTCGCTCCGCGATGGTTGCCAAATGCTCGCCGAGCACGCCCGGGCCCATGCCCATCGAATCAAAGTCGCTGTCAACGAAATGCGGAACGGCGCGGCAGTGCGCAACGGCATTCGCGGTCGCCACGAACGAAAGCGTCGGCACCAACACTTCATCGCCTGGCTGAACGCCCGCCAGCTCGAGCGCGACCTGCAACGCGGCTGTCCCGTTCACGACGGCCACCGCATGCTTTGCTCCCGTATACGCAGCCAGCATCCCCTCGAAGCGCTCAACGTACTCGCCGACGGTGGAGACGAACGTGGAATCCAGGCAGTCCTGAACCAGGGCCGCTTCGGTCGCGCCGAATTCGGGTTCGTGAAGTGCGATGCGTGATGCTGACGTGCCCAGGACGTCGCGCACCCCATCCAACACCAGCTGTTCGAGGTTTTTCACTTCGGTCGGGATCTCAGATGTTGTAACGATCGGCCTTGTACTCGCCGAGGTTGGCGGGATTCAGAAACCATTCGGCAGTTTCGGCCAAGCCTCGTTTGAAGCCTTCGCGAGCGCCATACGCGGGTTGCCAGCCGAAGATCCTCTTGGCTTTGCTGGCATCCGCCCACAGACGGTCCACCTCGGAGCTCTCCGGACGCAGGCGTGTCTCGTCGCAGATGATCTCGATTTCGGCGTTCATGATCTCGGCAATGAGGAGGGCCGTGTCACCGATCGAAATCTCGAAATTGCTGCCGAGGTTGACTACCTCGCCCAGGCCTTGGTCCGAATTCAGCGCGGCGATGAATCCCGCCACCGTATCCAGCACATAGCTAAAATCGCGGGTAGGTGACGTGGCGCCGAGCTTGATCTGTCGCCGGCCGCTCGCGATCTGCGTCATGATGGTGGAGATCACCGCTCGAGCCGACTGGCGCGGACCATATGTATTGAACGGCCGCACGATGACGACCGGCGTGCCGAACGAGGCGCAAAACGAATAGGCCAATTGATCGGCCGCGATCTTGGTCGCTGAATACGGCGACCGACCGCACAACGGATGGTCTTCGGTGATGGGAACGAAGCGCGCCGTCCCATAGACTTCGCTCGTCGATGTGTGGATCACGCGGCGAACGCCCAGTTCGCGCACCGCTTGCAGCACGTTGAGCGTGCCTCTGACGTTCGTGTCCACGTAGCTGTCCGGCGAGTGATACGAGTATGGGATGGCGATCAAGGCTGCCAGATGCAGGACCGCGTCGCACCCCTTCATCGCCTCCTTGACGCCGTGCGGGTCGCGGACATCCCCCGCGAAGACGTCGAGGTTGTCGCGAATCTCCGGGGGCGAGTGGTCGAGCCACCCCCATGAATTGAACGAGTTGTAGACAACGAACGCCCTGACGTCCTCGCCCCGCCGCACGAGGGCTTCGGTCAGATGAGAGCCGATGAAGCCGTCCGCGCCTGTGACCAGGATCTTGCTCATTCTGACGATTCCGACTAACTCGACGAGTGCCCGGCAGATGGTTCAGTCATCACGCCCTCGAACAGTACGCCCGTCGCCGTCGGGCAATGATTGGCTAGGTGATGCGCGCGGCCTGCAACAGCCGACCGCGACGCCGACGCTTGCGGCGCGGCAGCAACGGCGCGAGAATGGCCCACTGCTCGTCCGTCAGATCCTCGGCGCGCACCCTCCCAATGGGGGATGATCAATCTATGTCCACCCCGAGGGACCGCGCCAGTATTGATGAGATGGCCTCCAGAAGAAGAAACGCATAGCGAACGCCGGGTCGCCCCAGCGCGCGCAAGAGTGGCAGCGAGCGCCGGCTGTGCTCCACGAGAGATAAGAAGAGGACACCGCCGCACGCCGCCTCGCGAATGGCTCATGCCGCAAGCTCCAGGTCGGCGCGACCGGGTGCCCGGAGCGCCGGCCCAGAGGGGGGCCGGATGGGGCGCCCAACACCAGTGTCACACCCCCACGGCGGTCCCGAGCGATGCCAGCTCCAGTCGCGCGAAGTCGCGCGCCGAGAAGGGTGACTCGATGACGCACGCTAGCCCGCGAGACCCTAGCGCCGGTAGTAGCAATGGATCGTCTGGCAAATCAACTGCACGTCGTCGTTCGTCAGGTCCGCAAACATCGGGAGGCGCAGCAGGCAGTCGGTGTACCGGTCCGCATGGCACAGCTCGCGCCCGTCGTGCCGCTCCTGATAGTACGGCGAGCGATGCAGCGAAAGATAGTGGAACACCGACATGATGTCGCGCTGCTTGAGG
>JAPLGX010000063.1 GCA_026389925.1 Chloroflexota bacterium | reverse complement strand
GAGTGGGGAGCGAAGCTCCCCACTCCCAGACCCCGACACCCCTTTTTGGCCTTGCCTTCCTCATGGACTGTTCGGACACAGCATGCCGTGCCCGAACGAATCGCCTGCGGTGACTGTGCCGCGCGCACGCCGGTGTGGGCGCGCGCCCACACCAGGTATTGCAGGTGGCGGGGAATGCCCTTGCGTGATGAGGACCCTGAGCTCGCTTCCCCTTGAGGCACACCGGAGGCAGAGTACTCCTCTCCCTGCCAAATAAGCACAGGTTGGGTATGATGGAGGCTGGACGCCGCTGGAGGAGGGCTCATTCGATGGCAAAGAAGACCATTGGATTTGTCGAACTGATATGGACCTGCCCGCGCTGTTCAACAAAGAACCCCGGGCCGAACAAGTTCTGCACGGCCTGCGGCGCACCGCAGCCCGAGAACGTGACCTTTGAACAGGCGCCGGATGCGAAACTCATCACCGATGCGGAGAAGATCGCCCGCGCCAAGGCCGGGCCGGACATTCACTGCCCATACTGCAATGCGCGCAACCCGGCCGGCAGCAAGTTCTGCGGCGCGTGCGGCGGCGATCAAGCCCGAGCCAAGGCGCGCGCCAGCGGAGGCGTCGTCGGAGCGTTCAGCCAGGCCGCGGTGGCGGCAACGCCGGTCGTCTGCCCCTCGTGCGGCAGCAGCAACGCGGCCGGCGCTTCGGACTGCTCGAAGTGCGGCACGGTGCTCGGGGGCGTCAAATCCAGCGTGCCATTGCCAGCCGCCAAGACCGCGCCCGCCTCGTCGCGCAAGCTGTACGGCATCCTGGCGGTCGCTGGCCTGCTCGTTGTGTGTGTCATTGCCGGGATTCTCTGGCTGGCCTCGCGCACCGAGGGAGTGACCGCCAGCGTGGCCAACGTCGAGTGGACCCGCTCGGTGGTCATCGAGGCCATCGGCCCCGTCGAGCGTGAAGGCTGGTGGGACCAGATTCCTTCCGGCGCGCAGCAAGGCAGCTGCTACCTCAAGTACCGCTATACGCAGGACCAGCCCGCAGCCAATTCGCGCGAGGTGTGCGGGACGCCTTACACCGTGGACACCGGGACGGGCATTGGCGAGGTGGTGAAGGAGTGCGTGTACGAGGTGTCGGAGGATTGGTGCAGCTATACCGTGATGGACTGGAAGACGGTCGACACGGCGACGCTCAGCGGGCGCGATCTGCGGCCCGCCTGGCCTTCACGCGCGCTCGGGTCGGACCAGCGCTTTGGCGACCACGAGGAGTCGTACACGGTGAGTTTCGACGCGGACGGGCGTACCTACACAGTCACACCCAAGAGCGAGGCGGAATTTCGCCGCTACGCGCTGGGAAGCGACTGGGTGCTGAATGTCAATACATTTGGCAGCGTGTTGAGTCTCAAGCCGGCGAACTAGACCGCATTACGCGCAGAGCGCATGTTGCGCACAATGGGTTCACGCCAGCGCGGCGGGTCACCCCGCCGCGCTGATACGTTTATGCCCGGGATTCGCGCCGGCGCGCCAATTGTGGGCACGTTGAGCGCTGCCGGCAGCATTCCCGATCACAACGATTGCATCCCGGGGATGGACATCGATCCACCGTGAGGGC
>JAPLGX010000460.1 GCA_026389925.1 Chloroflexota bacterium | reverse complement strand
CGCGTCTACTCGGGCTCCTGGTGTTCCTTCCCGCATGTGGGATCGAGCTGGGTTCGAGATCGACCATTCGGCTCGATACCCTCCAGAGCGGCATCATCGTGGTCCACAATGCTGGTGCCGGGATGTGGCGCGAGGGCTCGGCGTGGATGCTGACCGATGCGGTCACGATCGGCTCGCAGAACGACAGCGGCAATGCCGTCTTCGGGAGGGTGGCGGACCTCGCCCTGGACCAGCGCGGTCGCGTCTACGTTCTCGATCTCACGCCGCCCGCCATCAGGGTGTTTGCCTCGGATGGGTCCTACATCAGGACGATGGGGAGGGACGGTCACGGCCCGGGAGAATTCGCAGTCGCCACAGGGATGACATTCGATCCTCGCGATAGACTGTGGGTTCTCAACCAAGGCAATGAGCGCTACAGCGTCTTTGATACCAGTGGCGCGCTGCTGCGGGAGTTCCCGCGTCACTCGTCGTCCCGCACCCTCGAGTGGCGCTATGGGGCGTTCAGCCCGACCGGAGACCTGTTTGACCTCCTGATGTACCAGACCGAGAGCGGGTGGGAGACCCGATTCGCGCGGTATGACACCCTTACGGCGGAGTTCGTCGACACCCTGCCGACACCCGTGCTGCCCGAGGGCACACCCTTCGGCTGGGGGCGTATCGTAGCGACTCCGTTGGGCTGGTGGGTCGGCGCCGCAACGGACTACAGGCTGTGGCAGCTCACGCGCGCTGGTGACACCGTCCGTGTGGTCGAGCGGGAACACGAGCCTGTCGGACTCCCGACTGCGCAACGTGATTCCATCCGGGACGCGATGCGCCTGCTGCAACAGAGGGCACGTGGCGCCGCCAGCCTGCCGATCCCGGGGCATCAGCGCATCTTCGACGCGTTCTTCGTTGACAACCACGGGTATGTCTGGGTCCAACTCTCACGGACTCCGGACGAACGGGTAACGAGTTTCGATGTCTTCGATCCCGAAGGGCGGTACCTCGGCGCGGTGAAGGCGCCATCGGTGGTGGAGTCGAAGCCCACTCCTGTCGTGCGAGACGACAGGATGGCCTATGTCACGACGAACGAGCTGGGTGTGCAATTCGTGGTGACGGTTAGGATCCGCGGCAGGCGGTGACGCCCTGCCTCAGCGCCAATCGTGTTCGCCTGCACATCCTCGCGTCCGAGGAGCGCGTGATGGTGCTCCGCTACGTCGTCCGTGTCTGCGGGTTGGCCTCGCTGTGGCTCCTGGGGTCGGTCCATCTCTGCACTGCCCAGTCGTTTTCCATAGATCCTCAGCCGGTGTGGACCGTTGACGGAACAACGCGAGACGGCGTGCCGGTCTTCGGCAGGGTCGCAGGGGCTACTCGCCTTGGGGATGGCGCGATCGTCGTGGCCGACGGAAGTGCGAACGCGCTGAGGTTCTTCGATGCCCTTGGCCGGGTCACTCGGACGGTCGGCCGCCGAGGGGAGGGGCCAGGCGAGTTCCGCCAGTTGGGGTGGGTGAGACAGTGTGCGCTCGACTCCCTGTTCGCATTCGACATCTTCCCGCGGCGCATCTCGGTGTTCTCGGCGTCCGGACGATTTGTCCGCCAGTTCCTGGCGCCCGGAATGCCTGACCAGGTCGCGTGCTCGCGCCATGGTACGCTTGCCATTCTCGGCGGGCGGGGGGCGCAGCCCCCCGAAGGAGTCACGCTGTGGCGAAGGAAGAGACCGCTTTCGATCGCCGACACGCGGGGGATACTCACCAGGGAGTTGGGCGACGTGTTGGCAAGCGAAATAGCTCGAGCGCCCAATGGGGGATGGCTACCGCGACTTGGTGGTCCCCGCGCGAGCATTGCCGTCGCGCGAGACCGAGTGGTCGTCTGTCCCACGGACTCTAATGCTGTTGCCGTATACAGCCTGACGGGCGTTCGGCGGCGATCCATTCCGTTGCGGGTGCCGCCACGCGCCCCGTCACGACGGGACTTGGAGCGCTTGGCCGACGCAGAAGTGGCTCTTGCGCCTGCTGGGGAACTTCGCGACACAGTCCGCCAACGGCTCCTACGGCTTCCGGCACCCGCGCGGCTACCAGTGTGCAGCAACATCCTGACGGATCCGGACGACAACCTCTGGGTGGTTCTGTCGGTCCTCGGCGACAGCGTGACCACACTGAGGGTCTTCGGGCCCGATGACCGAGTGCTAGGTGATGTCTCGATCCCGGCGCCGCTGGACATCCACGAGATCGGCTCCGACTACCTGCTCGCGAGCGGCGAGAGCGCGGACGGCGAGCCGTGGGTGCGGATGTACCGCGTGCGGAGAACGCCGGCGCGCTAGCACG
>JAPLGX010000412.1 GCA_026389925.1 Chloroflexota bacterium | reverse complement strand
TGCCGCGCCGACATCGTGGCATTTCGGCCAAGGGCACGCCACCTCAATCACCCGTGGATGATTATATTCGCATGCAAAGGTTAGAGAAGTCTTGACAAACGAGGGAAGTGCCCTAGACTTGGAGGTAGACAGCCCGATGCTGCCGCTTGGTCGCCGGGGCACCTCCTAACCACAGGCGCGCTCCGCTAGCCCGCACAGCGCCCGCACGGGCGCACTCTTGGGCATCGTCTGGCGACGACGAAAAGCTATGGGAGCGTCAGTTGTAGAGGAGGCCCGGGACCCCGATCCAGGAACGCACGTGGGTTGGGAAGGGCGCATCGGGCTTTCATTTTGCGCCATACCCATGCACGCGGTACTCAAGTTACTGGGGCGGGAGGTGAGGGAGCTGGGCGTTCCCCGGTAGGCCGGCAGCTGGGCCGGCTGCATCCTCGCCAGAGTGGAAGAATGCCCAGGTAGCCGCCACGGCTAGCACATAGACGATGGACGTCGTCACGAAGAGCGGTCCAAACCCCCACCGCTCTTGAACATACCCCGACACATACGGACCGAAGGCCCAGCCTGTTTGCCAGGTAAGATAGAGAACCGACGAGACCAATGCGCGCTGGTCGAGCGGCGCGCGCTCCATGCCGTAGGCCGAATAGAGCGGCGCGGCCATGTTCATGAGTGCCGCACGAATGAGATGGGCGCCGGCCGCCACGATCAGGCCAGGCCAGAATCCGAGAAGTAGCAGGAACACAATCGAGAGCCCCTGGGTGAAGACCACCGCGCGTATTTTCGAGCCCAATCGTTCGGCCAGCCGAGGCCCGAGCAGCGTACCGGCCGCCGTGAGGATGGCCGACAGGCCGAAAAGCAGCCCCAGCATGGAATCTGGAAGGCCGAACCGCTCCTTGAAAAAGACGTTCATATACGGGATGAGGATGGCCGCGCCGATCCCGATCAAGAGGTTAGGCAAGCCCAGCTTGCGTACGACCGGCAGCCTCAGGGCCTGAATGACCTTCCGCACGCTCGTCATCTGCGCCGAGGCGCCTGCCGACGCTTTCTGATCGCGCATGAGGATCACCGGCACAATCGAAAGCGAGCCCGCCGCCAGGCTCAACAGAAGAACCGCCCGGTAGACCTGGGGGCCATCCGCCGGCACCAACAACATCAGGCCCAACCACCCCGGCAAGAAGCCGGCCAGCAAGTTGCCGGCCGCGCTCGACAGAGTCTGCAGGGCGACATTGAGCGAAAACAGGTACGGGCGGTCCTCCGCACTCGAGACGCCCGCCATGAATGGGGTCGTGCTCAGGTAGTACAGCGTGCTGCCCAGCCCGTACAGCGCAATGGCAACCACCAGAATTGCGGTCGAGGGGGTGGTGGCCACCACCGCGAACATCGAGAACATCAGCGCTAGCCCGAGCAGCATGGCACGCCTGTGCCCGATGCGGTCCGAGAGGGCCCCCAGGGGCAGGCCCAGCACCAGACCGGTGAAGAAGGGAATGGAATTGACCAGCCCCAGGAACTCGCGGTTGTGTCCCAGTGAGAGAATGTAGAAGTTGAAGAAGAGCTGACTGCCGGAGAAACCGATCCCGTCGATGAGGGTCGAAAGAAGGAAGAGACGCGCGTTGCGTCCGAAGCGGACCTGGCGCTGGTCGAACCTGGACCAGAAGGAGCCGGACCGGGGATGGACCTGCTCCATCAGTCCGCTCTTCCCATTGTCGCAATCCCCCGCTCGGGTGTGACCGCGCCGCAGCTACCGCAACAGCCGGCGCAAACCATCCAGCACGGCGGCCGTGCTGGTGAAGCGGATGGCATGCAGGCCGATGGCGCGGGCGGCTTCGACGTTTTCCGCGAGATCATCCACAAACACAGTCTCGGCCGGCAGGGTTCCCAGCCGGTCGAGCAACAGCCGGTAGATGCGTGCGTCCGGCTTGGCGCAACCTTCCTCTGCGGAAATCACGACGGTATCGAACGTGTGGCGTCCCAGGTGGGAGCCAAACGCTGCGCGAGCCCCGGGCCAGGCATTGCTCAGGACGCCGGTGCGCGCCGCAGGGCGCAAGCCTTCGGCGAAGGCCAACAGGGTCTCATCCCAGGCATCTCCGGCCCAGAAGTCGCGGCGCAACTCCTCGAGCCGGCCATTGACCAGATGCAGATGCCGAGCCACGTAGGCCCAGACGTCCGCCTCTGTCCCTTCCCCCAGCGTGGCCTTTTGCGAGACCGGATTGTTGAAGACGAGGTCGGCCATGCCGCCGGGCGCCATTCCATAGCGAAGTTCCAGCCGACGCCGGGTGTCCTGGTTCTCCGTGCGTAGAAGCACGCCCCCCACGTCGAAGGCGACGGCTTTCACGCGCGGACCTGTTGGGTGGATCGGCGGCATGGCTGTCCAATCTTTGCGGGGAGATGGCAAGCCGTGAGCCCCCCTCTCACGGCCCGTTTGTTGATGTAACACGCGCTCGGCTTTCGCCGCAAGGCAGAGGCCAGAGGCGCGGCTCACGCTCCAATCGGCAAATGTCTGCGCGGAGGGCACAGGATACCACAATCGCCCGCGCTCGGCCGCCGGCCCACGCGGCCCGGCCTGCCGCCCAGCGCACTCGTCCCGCAGCGCCACCTCAACTCGCGCGCTGGTCCTTCTCCATGGAGATACCCGCCGCGCCGTCCGTATAGTAGCGCGGCACCGAACCCGTGACGCGGTAGCCGAATCGCTCGTACAGACGCTGGGCGCCCTCGTTGTCGGCGCGCACGGTCAGGCAAATGCAGCGGGCCGCAAGCGCCGCTTCACAGCTTTCGAGCAGGCGCCAGGCAATGCGCTGCCGTCGATACTCGGGCAAGACCGCCAGCGTGGCAATCATTGCCGTTTCGCCGCGGTGGTGCGGGTCGGCCGCGGCGAACCCCACCACCCGGCCCTCGGCGATCGCCTTGAAGCGCACCACCTCCGGCCAGGTGAGCACCCCGATGACATCCAGCAGCGGCCAAGCATCGCCGGCAAAGCAGCGCCGCTCGATGTCAAGCAGCGCGGCCAGATCGCGCAACCCGGCGCGCGCGATGGTCACATCGCGCGCGGCCGGGCGAGAGAACGGTCCC
>JAPLGX010000070.1 GCA_026389925.1 Chloroflexota bacterium | reverse complement strand
GCTTCTGCCTGTTCAACAACCTGGCCATTGCCGTTCAGGATGCCCTCGCGCATGGGATCCAGCGCGTGATGATCGTTGATTTCGACGCGCATCACGGCAACGGCACCCAGGCCGCCTTCCAGGACGAACCGCGCGTGGCCTATCTGTCAACCCACCAGCGCGGCATCTATCCCGGCAGCGGATACGAGCATGACGCGCCCGGGGCACGCGGCCGGGTGGTCAACCTGCCTGTGCCGGCCTATGCCGGCGACGCCTGCTATGCCAGAATAATGGAAGTCATGATCCGCCCGCTGGCGCGGTCATTTCGGCCCGAGATCATTTTCGTTTCGGCCGGGTACGATGGGCATTGGCGTGACCCGATCACCACGTTGGCTGAGATTGCCCTTCGAACCTACAATCAGGAAGTCCAGGACCTGATTGATCACGGTCGCCTCGACGAGGCGATCGCCCACGGCCAGCACATCCTCGCGCGCTATCCAAAGCACGTCGAGACCTACCGGCTGCTGGGCAAGGCCTACCTCGAGCAAAGTCGGCACGCGGATGCGGCCGACATCTTCCAGCGCGTGCTGTCCGCCATCCCAGACGATTTCCTCTCGCATGTGGCCATGGCCATCATGCGCGAAGATTCGGGCAACCTGGATGCGGCCATCTGGCACATGGAGCGCGCGCACGAAGTCAACCCGTCCAACCCCACGGTGCAGCAGGAAGTCCGCCGGTTGCGCGGACGGCGCGACGGGGTCGAGCCGGCGCGGCTGCGTTTGACGCGCGCGGCCCTGGCGCGCATGTACATCAAGGGCGGCTTCTTTGCTCAGGCGGTGGCCGAGATCCGCGCTGCGCTCGAAGAAGACGCCGACCGTCCGGACCTGCAGGTGATGCTCGCCTCGGCGCTGGCCCAGAGCGGACAGGCAGCGGAGGCCGGAGAAATCTGCAATGCGGTCCTCGGCAAGCTCCCTTATTGTGTTGAGGCCAACCAGATCCAGGCGCAGATCCTGTGGCGTGTGGGCCGCAAAGCGGAGGCGCAAGAAGTCTTCCGCCGCCTCTCGCTGCTCGATCCGTATCGCGGCGTGCGCCCACCGACGGATGACGGACGCATGCCGGAGGTTCCCGCCGGCGCAGTGACGCTGGCCCGCCTCACCTGGGAGCCGGGCATGTCCAGCGCTTCTCAGCCGCCGCCAGGGTGGAAGGAAGGCCTGGGGCTCGGCGCAGAAGAAGGCAGCGGCGAAGAAACCAAGATCCCCGATTGGCTCGAGAGCGCCGCGCCGGGCGCCCACCAGGCACCTTTCGTCCAGGACGCTGAGGCGGGCTTGGTGCCGGCGCCCGACTGGCTGTCTGAAGGTGGGCCAGGGCTGGCCGTCAGCGCCGATGGCGCCGAAGCACTCCTCGGCCCGGATGAACCGGAGACCTCTCTTGCCGCAGCGGCGGAGGACCTCCCCGATTGGCTGCGTCAGGTGCCGGCCGAAACGAAGAGCGAGACTGCCCCGGGTTCCTTCCCCGATTGGCTCAAGCCGGAAGGAATGGCCGGGGCTGAAGCCAAAGATGTTGGCGATGCGCCCGATTGGCTGAAGGCCGCCGAGCAAGACGCGGGGCTCAGCGTCCCCGGGGAGGGATTGCCCGATTGGGTCGGCCACGATGCGCCAGAGGCGGAGCCTCTTCCCCCGGCCCATCCGGCGGAACGCCTGCCCGGCTGGTTGCAGGCCGAAGCCCCCGAGCCCTCGGGCAGCTCGCCCACACAGGAGTTTCCCGAACTCTCAGCCATACCCGGAGCCGCGCCCAAGCCCGGAGACAGCGGGTCACATGACCTGGATTGGCTAAGGTCAGAGGCGCAGAAGGCGCCCGGATCGCCTCCATTTGAAGAGGGCGGAGCCGTTGTCGATGATGGGTCAGCTGCGGGTGAAGTGACGTTGCCGGACTGGCTGAAGCCGGTCGGTGCAGCCGATCGCGATGAGGACAGGGGTAGCGTCCCCATCGTTCCATTCACGGATGGGGAGAAGGGACCAGAGTCGGAGGCCCAACCGGAGACGCCTTCCCCTGAGCGGCCAACGTGGCTCGCTTCGGATGAAGTACCCGTCTTGTGGCGCGACGTAAAGGCGGAGCCGGCCGCGACCGAAAAGGACGATGCGGACAAGGCAGCCGGGACGGCGCCGCTGGCTGCGCGCACTCCGGGGTGGCCGGCGCTGCCGGAGGAGGGGATTTCGCAGGAGGCCGAGCCCGCGGAAACCCCGCAAGGCGATGGCTCCGAGTGGCTCAAGCGGTTGCCAACCGAACCTTCGAGCCCGGCTGATATGGAGGCGCCTGCCTGGTTGAAGTCGGAAGCCTTTGAATCGACCCGGCCAGATGAGACCGAAAAGCCGGAATGGTTGCGCCCGGCCACCGAGGAGACACCCGCCGAGATCGGCGAGATACCGGATTGGCTGAAGGCCGCAGGGCGGGTTATCCCCACTCCTGCGCCAGAACCTGGTGCGCAAGACCAAAGCGCGGCGGAAGCGCCCGCGCGCTCCGACATGCCCGACTGGTTGAAGCCGGTGGGTGCGGAGGACCAGCCCCCGCTGTCGATCCCGAAGATTGTTGCCGCTCCACCGGCAGAGGCCGAGAAGCCGCATGGTGGAGAAGCACCGGGCTGGCTGCTTGAACTCGCCTCCCAGACCACCGCCGAACCGATCCCCGAACCCGAGCCCGCTTCAGAGTTGCCGGCCTGGCTCGATGAACGTCAGCCGGGGGCGAGCGATACGATATCGCGCTGGCTTGGCCGAAATACCCCGGGCGGTGCAGGAGAAGAGTATCCCTCTCCTGAACCTGCGGAGGGTGAAGTTCCCTCGTGGATGCGGGCGATGGCAGGGGAGTCCGGATTACCCGGCCGGCCAACCGACGAGGCTTCGGATGAGGCGAGACGCGCAGAAGGTGCAGCCACGCCCGCGCCGATGGGCGAGCCCGCAACGGGTGACATGCCTACTCCGGACTGGATCAAGGCTGCGATGGGAGAGGTGGAAAGCGAAGTCAGCAGCGCCTTCCCAGTGACGGGCGAGGCGCCATCGCGTGAGGCTGAGGCTCCGAGCGCGGCAAGGCCTCCGCAGGCCGTGGCTCCTGCGCCGCCAGCCCAACCCGCGCGCGCAATGCCCGAACCTCGCCCGATTGAGAAAGCGCCAACGGGCATCGAGCCGGATGTCCCTCAGCGGCCTGCGACGCCTGTCAAACCGCCGGCACCCGCCGCACCCTCGCCGGCCAAGCCGCCACGCGTTGTGCCATTGCCCCCGCCCGAGATGGGTGAAGAGCCGCTGCCCGCCGCCGCACCTGAACCCGGGACGTGGGTTCCGCTTGAGCCAACGGCCGCCAAGCGGCCGACTCCTGAGCCCAAGCCTGAGCCGGTGCCGGCGCCACCTGCACCTACGTTGGCCGTATTGCCGTCGGCTGCACCCGAGCCGAAGGCCAAACCCAGGCGCGCGCCCAGGCGCAAGCCGTCGCGTCTGACTCACGCCGAGTGTGAGGCGCTCCTCGCCGAGGCGCGTGCGCAGATGAACACCGGGCGGGTTGAGGATGCCGTTCGTTCGTATCAGCGCGTGCTGGAAGGGGGAGGCGACGCCGCACAGATCGCCGCCGATCTCGAGCGCGCGGTTGAGAACAAACCGCTGGTTGCGGAATTGTGGCAGACCCTCGGCGACGCGTGGCAGCGTGCGGGCAAACTCGATCGAGCGTACCAAGCGTACGAAAAAGCGCTGCACCTCTTGTAGGGAATTCGAAGCGCCTTCCTTGCACGCCATTGACATCTCTCAGCCCGGGTTCTGACGCCACGGGACTCCCCCTTTGACCACACGCAGGCTGGTCACCCTGCTCGCCGTGCTCGCCATCTTCGCCATGGCGCTGCGCGTGTCAGTCGATTCCGACACCTGGTGGCACCTGGGGGCCGGGCGTTGGATGATCGAGCACGGTTCGCTCTTGCGCGAGGACCCGTTCTCATTCACGCGTGCCGGGAGCGCCTGGCACTATCCGGGGTGGCTGGCTCAGCTGCTGCTCTTCGTGGTCTACCGGGCGGCGGGTGCGGGCGGGTTGAACGGTCTCACGGCCGCGGTCGTGACCTTGGCCTTTATCTTCGTCTACCGCGCGACGCGCGGGGACGCCTTCCTGCGCAGCTTCATCGTTCTGCTGGCCGCGACTGCTTCCGCCGTCTACTGGAGCGCCAGGCCGCAGATCCTTTCGCTGCTCCTGGCTGCGGTTTTTGGCTGGGTCCTCGAAGACTATCGCAGCCAGGGCCGCAATCGCCTGTGGCTGCTGCCACCCCTCATGGCGCTGTGGGTCAATTTGCACGGAGGCTTCGCCATCGGGTTCATCTTCATCGCGCTCACCATGGTTGGGGTGGGCGTCGAGGGGGTGCTGGCAGGCGGCGCGGAGCGGCGGCGCGCATGGCGCTCGACCGCCATGCTGGCTGGGGTCGGGTTGGCCTGCGCCGTGGCCGTCGGGCTCAACCCATTCGCTTACGAGATGCTGGCCTACCCCTTCAAGACGGTCGGCATCGGTGCGCTGCAGGCCTATATCCAAGAATGGCAATCGCCCGACTTCCACACGCGTGAGGCACAACCCTTCCTATGGCTGTTGTTCCTGGGCGTGGCCGCGATCGGGTTCTCCCGCCGGCGTCTCGCGGCGGCGGACTTCATTGTGTTCACCGGCGTGGCCTACACCGGCTTTCTGGCCGGGCGCAACATGCCTCTGCTCGCCATCGTCGCGCCGCCGGTCATCGCGCGCCACGCCCAGGAGATACTCGAGCGCCTGGCGCCCTCGTGGGGCAAAGGCGATGCAGGTCGGGCGGGCCTCAACCGCATGCGTTGGCTTAACGTTGCGGTCCTGGTGCTGGCATGTGTGGCGGTGGCCGCCAAGACGCTGCCGGTGCTCGACCCGCAGCTCAACCAGCAGCAGGTAGCGCGAACGCAGCCGGTTGAGGCTGTGGCCTACCTGCGTTCGCATCCAGCGCTTGGCCGGATGCTCAATTCGTACAACTGGGGCGGCTATCTCATCTGGGCGCTGCCTGAGTATCCGGTCTTCGTCGACGGGCGCACGGACCTTTACGACGACGATCTGCTCACCCAGTATCTGGCCGCAGTGCGAGGCGAGCCCAACTGGGGCGAAGTCCTGGAGCGGTGGCACATCGGCGTGGTGCTGCTTGAACCGAATGCGCCGCTGGTGACGCTGTTGCGCCAGCAGGGCTGGCAGACGGCCGCCGCGGACGAGCTCTCGGTGGTCCTTATTCCACCCGGCCTCTAGACCGAGCGCTCGCGATGTCGCTTGCGATGAGCTGCGCGGTCCAATGCCAAGGCGAACCGTGACGCACAAGATGCGGTTGTGGCTTGTTGTTCTTGGCGCGGTCGGGTTGCTGACCGCGCTTGCACAATCGCGCTTCATCACCCAGCCCGGCTACATGGACGCCTGCTATTCCTACAATGGCGGATACTCCTTGGCCAGCGGCCGCGGCTGGAGCGACCCGTACGTGTGGAACTACCTCGACGACCCGTCCGGCCTGCCGCATCCCAGTCACGTGTACTGGATGCCGCTGCCCTCCCTTGTCGCGGCAGCGGGGAACCGCCTGGCCGGGCTCACCTTCCGCGGAGCGCAAGTCCCCTTCATTATTCTCGCGGCGCTTCTGCCGGCGGTGACGGGGTGGGTGGCTTGGCGCCTCTTGGCCAATGCCCGCCAGGCGGCCTTGGCGGGAATGCTCGCGGCGTTCACCGGCTTCTATGCTGCCTATTCCACGACAACTGACGGGTTCATCCTGTATGCGTTGATCGGCACGGGCGTTTTCATGATCGCCGGCGAGGCGCTGGCCCGGCCTCGGGGTTGGTTGTGGCTTGCGCTCGGGGCGTTGCTTGGGCTGGCCCACCTCACGCGCGCGGACGGTCTTCTGCTCCTAGCCGTGGTGCTCGGCTATCTATGGATTGGGTGGCCGCGCCGCTCCGCGTCCCGAGCCAATTCTCACCTACATGGAGGCTCCGCGAGCCGGGCGCTCGGCCTTGCGCTGATCGTGCTCGACTGGTGCAGAACGTGCAAACGTTGATCGTCGTGCAAGGCTGGGTCGTGCTGGCCCCGTTTGTTTTCGCCGGGCTGTGGCACATGCGCACGCGTCGCGAAATCCAGCTCGCTGTGGGGTATCTGCTTGCGCTGTTCCTTGTCATGACGATCGCCTTTCCCTGGCCGGGTGCACGCGGCGGGTACTTCCATTCTTCGGCGGCCTTCATCCCGCTGCTGGCCGCCGCCGCCGCGCAGGGTCTCGATCGCGGCGTGGGGTGGCTGGCCGAGCGGCGCGGCTGGGTGGCCGCCCAGGCCCAGGCTGTGTTCGGATCCGCCGCCGTGGTGCTGGCCTTCGGCCTCACGCTGTTCCTTTTTGCGAGCCGCGCGCGCGGCCTTGGCGAGGGCGGAACGACCTGGGCGCGGCAGGACGAGGCCTATCGCCAGGCGGGCGAGGCGATTCGCGCCGACGGAGGAGAGTCACCGGTCGTTGCGGTCAACAATCCGCCATGCTTCTATTATCAAGCGCAGCTGCCTGCAGTGGTTATCCCGCAGGGCGGGCCACAAGCATTGCAGGAGGTCGTTGAGCGCTACGCGGTGACCTACCTTGTCGTGGATGGCAATCTGCCGAGCGATCTTGTGAGTCTCTTTGCCGAGGGAGGGTTCCCTGCCTGGCTGACGCCGATCGGCCGGACGAGCGAGGAGTCAGGCAGCGCCTTGGGCATCTACCGGGTCACCCGGCCATGACACGAAGCCAATGGGCAGTTGGTTGCGGGCTGCTCGCGTTGGGAGTGGCGGCGCCGCTCGCTTATGTCGCCGCCTCCCGCGCGGCCGGGTTCAGCGCCTTCCCGCTCGACGACGCATTCATTCATCAGACGTACGCTCGCAACCTCGCGTTGCGCGGTGCGTGGTCATATTCCTCAGGTGAGGTTTCGGCGGGCTCCACCTCGCCGTTGTGGACGGTGCTGATGGCTGCGGGCCAGGTGCTGCGGCTCGCGCTGCCCGGGTGGCCGATCGGGCTGGGCATCGCGCTCAGTCTCCTTTCGGCCTGGCTGGGTGGGGCGTGGGGAGAACGCGCGCTGGGCGTGCCGCGCCTTCTCGGTGCGGCGGTCCTCCTGGGTGAGTGGCATCTGGTGTGGGCCGCGGTCTCCGGCATGGAGATTCCTCTCTTCGTCGCCTGGCTCATGGCATGCTGGTGGCTGCTGGCGCGCCTTGAGGCGGATGCCGGCGCCGGTTGGACTCGAGTGATTGGGCTGGGCCTCGTTGCCGCCGCCGGTGTGTGGATCCGCCCGGAGGCGATTCTCGCGCTCCCCTTTCTCGGCTTGGGCGCAGTGCTGGCGCGAGGCAGCCAAAGGCAGCGCGTGTGGCGGGGCTTGACCGTTCTCGTTCCTCCCCTGATCTCGCTTCTGCTCTACTTTGCATTCAATCGAAACCTGGGTGGAGGCCTCTGGCCCAACACCTTCTATGCCAAGCAGGTGGAGTACGGCGTGTTGCGCGGGGAGGGATGGGTGCAGCGCGCTGGAGGACAGGCGGCGGCCATCCTGGCCGGACCGCTGGTCGTGCTCGCGCCATTCGTGTTGGTAACGGCGTACGGCGCGCTGAAGCAGCGGCGCTGGAAGAGGCTCGCGCCGCTGGCGTGGTCGATTGCGCACGTGGCCGCGTACACTGCGCGCTTGCCGGTTTCGTATCAGCACGGGCGCTATCTCATTCCGGTCATCCCGGTCGCGCTCATCTACGGCGCGGCCGGGCTGCGCCTGGTGTGGGTTCGGATGCACGAAGGTTTGGCCGGCAGGGTGGTGGTGCGCGGCGCGTGGCTGTCGTGGGGCGCGGTGGCGCTCGTCTTCCTCATCTTGGGAGGGCGCGCCTACGTGCGCGATGTGGGGCTCATTGATGAAGAGATGGTGGCGACTGCGCGCTGGGTCGAGGCGCACACGCCCGCGGGTGCGGTCATTGCCGCGCACGACATCGGCGCGCTCGGGTATTACAGTGAGCGCCGGCTGGTGGACCTGGGCGGGCTGACGAACGCGGCCGCGCTGGCTGTGCTGCGCGATCCGCGCGAGCTGGCACGGTTCCTCACGCAGGAAGGCAGCGACTACCTGGTCACCTTCCCCGGTTTGTATCCCCAGGTTGGGCAGCGATGCCAGGCGGTGTTCTCGAGCGGCGGTTCGATCAGCCCGGCGCTGGGCGGCGAGAACATGCAGGTCTACCGCTGGGCGGGCGACTGCGCCGAGCGCCTCGAGCCCTAGCCTGCGCGTTGCCCGGACGATTCCGCAGTGCTATACTTTGCCGCGATGGCCGATCGTTGCGCATCCCGCCGGCGGCGCGCGCCGCGCGCGGATGGCACTCACTCTTGCTTGGCGAGGCAGGCACGATGACCGAAAAAGCAGCTCCGCCCCCGGAAGGCTCGCTCGAGGCTTTGGTCGAACAGCTCACGGCCGAATTGGAGAAGGTGCGCAGCGAAGCCCAGGAGATCGGCCTGTTGGTCGATCAGAACCGCGGTGAAGTGGAGAAGCTGCGCCAGCGCTGGGCGGCCGTCTCGACGCGCCTCAAGCAAATCCAGCCTGCGTTCGATACCGTCCCGCGCGAAGACATCCGCGCGGCGTACGAGACCGCGCTGGACGCGCAACAGCGGCTGTTCAACACCGGCGGCGAGCTGGAGCGGCTGCAGACCAAGCAGGAGGTGCTGGTGCGCTTCGGCAAGACCGTGCAGGCGGTGCTCGACACGCTGCAGCTCAACAAGCCGGAAGCGGCGCCGACGACCGCCGCGCCCAAATCCTTCCTGGTGCGGCTGGTCGAAGCGCAGGAGGCCGAGCGCCTGCGCCTCTCACGCCTGATGCACGACGGCCCGGCGCAGGTGCTGGCCAACTTCATCCTGCAGGTGGAGATCGCCGGGCGTCTGTTCGAGATCGACCCGGCCCAGGCCAAGTCGGAGCTGGTCACGCTCAAAGGCAATGCGGCCACCTCCTTCCAGCGCATCCGCGATTTCATCTTCGACCTGCGCCCGATGATGCTGGACGACCTGGGCCTGGCGCCGACCACGCGCCGCTACCTGGACGCGATGAAGGAGAAGGGCGGTCCGGATCTGAGCTTCATCTTCACCGGCACGGAGAAGCGTCTGCCGAGCCACTATGAGGTGATCCTCTTCCGCGCCATCCAGCAGCTGGTGGCCGTGGCCCGCGACGTGTGCCAGGCCACCAAGGTCAAGACCATGCTCGACCTGGATGAGAACCGGGTGCGCATCATCATCGAGCACGACGGCAAAGTGCTCGACGGCAAGGTGATGGGGGAGGACGACCCGTACGCGCTGCGCAACTTGAAGGAGCGGGTGGAAATGCTGGGCGGCACGTTCCAGTACGAGGGGCAAGAGGGGCTCGGCACGCGGGCGGTCATTGAGGCGCCAATCCTGCAGGATTAGGACGGAGCGCGGTGCACTTGGCCAGAAAATTGCACGCAATCTGTCAGGTGCTGCGCCGTGTCAGGGTCTATTGTACTGGTGTCTCACTCGCCGGCCCGGCGCAGGGCAGGCGAAATTGGGGACGGAAGGGGGGTGGTTGCGTTGCCGAGGCAAAACCACCTTCGAGCCCAAGGCTTGATGGAGTATGCATTGATTCTCGTCCTGGTCGCCGTCGTGGTTCTGGTGATCTTGGCCTTCATGGGACCGGCCGTCGGCAACATGTACAGCAATGTCATCGCGGGGTTCTAGGGCGGGGCCCG
>JAPLGX010000355.1 GCA_026389925.1 Chloroflexota bacterium | reverse complement strand
GGGCGTCTAGAGTGGCGTAGTGAGCGGCCGTGTCTGAGATGGCCTGGCCAGCGACTTTGACGACGTCTACGGGGCTTGTCTCCCTGCTCACCCGATCCACGTAGCCGCCGCTCGAGAACACGTCGATCATGCCCGCCGCAACGAGGATGGCGCCATCGTCTGGGCACGTTTGGAAGAAGAGGGACTCGTCGTTCTCCCTAACGCGCCAGTTGAAGACGGCACCCTCGGGCTCACTCGGGGAGTATCCCGCCACGATGATGCCACTATCCTGAATCTGGGGTGGCACCACGTTGACGCCAAACAACGCCTGGACTTCCTGCGCCACCTCCAGCCCATGGTTCAGGGAGATGCCCAACCCCTCCGCAACGTTCCGAACCGAATGGTGCCTGTAGATGAGTTGGCCGTCCTCGAATCCGGCCACCCACCTCCCGTCCCGGTAGCTAACGGCAATGGTGTTGAGAGCCACTTTCCTGATGTCGCGAAGGACGTGGTTGAGCTGCCCGACGGTCGCGGCCACCATGGGCGCGTGCGACGTGAGTCGGAACACCTTCTCGCCGTCGTAGGTGGTGGTCAGACCACTCGCAGAGACATGCGTGACGGCGCTGTCGGCCGCCACCACGATTCCTTCGTCCACCCTTCCGACAACGATGATCGTCATTGCGACCCCCTTGGCCGAGGTTCAGGCGCTTGCCGCCCCGAAGAAAGTAGCACACACCGCCCGCCCGCCCGCGGGCTGGGGCGGACTACCCCGAGACGCACGCTTCAATGGGAGCAGCGGCAACAGAACCGCTCTGAGCTGCCATCCAGGAGCTGCGCAGCCGCCAATCCAATTGCGGAAGATCCCCGGAAGAGGGGACGACGACAGCCGCGGGTAGTGAGGTCTGCGACGCCCTCACGAGGCGGAGGTCATGGTCGACTGGGAGCCACCGCTATACCCTCGCTTGAGCGTGGGACGCGAGGTCTTGCCGGGCCGGCGAACACGTCGTGGTGCTCCGTGCAAACACTCGGCAAACGACAGCGTCCCGACAACGGCTACGAGAGCCCTCCGGGTCCAGCTTCTCATGAGTCCCTTCCCAATCGGCCGCCTCGCGCTTCCGCTGTGCATTGGCGACGCACACCTTGCGTCGCGCTTCTTGCCGATCCATGGAGTCGCGCGCCTCGGCGCGCATCCGCGCGAGCGCGGCCGGACCGGCGCTCCGGCAGGCAAGCACAACACACGAAACTGCTGAGGGTGTCGCAGTCCGTGGTCTACGAGGTAATTCAGTCGCGTGAGCTGCCAGTCATGCGAATCGGCAGGCAAATCCGTATTGGCCGGCGCGGCCTCGTGGCATTCTCTCGCGGCATGAATGGGGACAACTTCGGCGCGCTCATGAAGAGGCGGGTTCATGAATCGAAGCAGCCTGCGAACCGGTACCCGTTGCACTCATTCTGTTTGGCCAACGGACATTGACCGGCGACGTATCACAACTTGGCGGCCGTGAAGCCTCCGCGAAACATCTTCGAGACTGCCAAGCGAAACGGACTCATCCGCACCGGCAGATGGGATCAGAACGAAGTAGCTGGAGGTCCGCAGTCTCTTGAGTCTAACAAGAGTCAGCAAGGTTGGACTCCCTAGTACCGGACCCAAATCACACTGGAAGAGCGGGGCGTGCAACTCGCCCTCAAAGGGTGCTCTACGAATGATCTTGGCCAGGTCGGGACTTGGCGCATCATCGCCAAGCACCTGTCGGCAAACGACCCTTGCCGCTGGAGACAGGGCGTAGACATAGCCCAAGCGATGAAACGCAAAGAGATACGCTGCACGAACAAGACCGAGATGGAAGTGCGATTCTCTGTACAGACGGCCCGACAACTGGATGCTGGCGCCGTCTCTCAGGCTCTCCACGGCGCTACCGACGTGAGCCGGATTCGTAGCTTTCTCAATGACCGCCATCTGCATTGTTGCGTCGGCGTCACCGGCGGGGGTGAACTCGACGGCCAGGCGCGAGCTGCCGATGCGGGCCACCGAGCGAAGTGAACTCAGTCCACCAGCTGCATCGTGTACGTGGGCAGCGGCGACAAGTTGGCTGTCGAGTCTCGATCCCTGCTTGTTGTTGCAGCTCTTGCACGTGATTGTTTGCAGTCGCCCGCCCACCTTCCGCGGAACGATGTGCTCTCGGGTCAACCTGCCGGACTCGAGATCGCCTCTATCGAAGTAAATCAGGCACAGCGGACACCGAATGCGATCGGTGAGATCGTTTCCTTCGGCAACTGCGAGTTGGTGCGCCGCTGCATCGAACAAGGCGGCAAGTTGCGCATCCC
>JAPLGX010000050.1 GCA_026389925.1 Chloroflexota bacterium | reverse complement strand
TCGTCGCCCTCGAAGAACAGCACCTGGGCGATTCCCTCGTTGGCGTAGATGCGCGCAGGCAGCGGCGTGGTGTTGGAAATCTCCAGCGTTACGTAGCCCTCCCATTCCGGCTCGAAGGGCGTGACGTTGACGATGATCCCGCAGCGCGCGTAAGAACTCTTGCCCACGCACAAGGTCAGCACGCCGCGCGGAATGCGGAAATACTCGACCGTGCGCGCCAGGGCGAACGAATTGGGAGGAATAGTGCAGATGGCGCCCCTGAAATCCACCATCGACCGCGGGTCGAAGCTTTTCGGGTCGACGATGGTTGAATGGACATTGGTGAAGATCTTGAATTCGTCCGCCACGCGGATATCGTAGCCGTAGCTCGAGAGACCGTACGAGATCACCCCGTCACGCACCTGGGCTTCCTCGAACGGTTCGATCATGCGTTGCTCGCGGGCCATGCGCTTGATCCAGTGATCGGGCTTCAGTCCCATGCCTCTCTCCTCAACCGATGGATCTCCGGACAGCCGGCGCGGCAGCGCGCCCGGGAGCCGCCAAGCGCACCACGTTGCGCAGCATGCCGATGCCCTGGATCTCGATCTCGATGGTATCCCCGTCGGCCAACCGGCCCACACCCTCCGGCGTGCCGCCCAGCACAACGTCCCCCGGCTCGAGGGTCATCACCCCCGAAATGTAGGCCACCAACTGCGGAACCGAGAAGACCATGTCCTGGGTGGAAGCCATCTGGCGGATGACGCCGTTGACGCGGCAGACGATACGCAGATCGGCCGGGTCGGCCGCCGTTTCGATCCACGGCCCGAGCGGGCAGAACGTGTCGAAGCCTTTAGCGCGTGTCCATTGCCCGTCGCGCTGCTGCAGGTCGCGCGCGGTTACATCGTTGGCCACGGTGTAACCCAGGATGTGCGCGGCGGCCTCTTCCGGGGTCACATCGCGCGCGCGGCGGCCGATCACCACCGCCAGTTCGGCCTCGTGCTCGATGCGGTCCGACTGCGGCGGCAGCTCGATCGCCTGCCCTGGGCCGATCACCGCCGAGGGCGGCTTGAGGAACAGCAGCGGCACCTCGGGCACCTCCGCGCCGTGTTCCTGCGCGTGGGCCAGGTAGTTGCGCGCCACGCACACGATCTTGCCTGGCACGAGCGGCGCCAGGAGCTGAAGATCGCCGAGGGCCAATCGCAGCTCCTCACGGCGATAGGCGCCGAAAGGATCGCCCGTGATCAGCCCGACGCGCTCGCCCTCGGCCCAGCCGTACTTGGGCGGGCCGCCCTCCGCCGTTGCGAAGCGAACGATTCTCATGTGAGACCTCTTCCCACTCGCCGTGCAAAGCGCGCCGGGAGGATCCGCCGGCCGGTCTCCCGCCCCGGATAACGTAGGGCGTCGGGTAGCCCGACGCCCGAGAAGGTCAGTGCGCTCGTTCGCCTCATGCCCGCCGCCTACTCGCGCCGTTCAAACATGCGCGCACCCAGCGCTTCGAGCGAGGCCTCCACCCGGCGCGCTTGAGCCTGGAAGCGCGCCTCCTCTTTCCAGCGCAACGCGGAGAGCAGGATGTGCGCCAGGATTATCAGCGAGACCATCGCCCGCACCGGGTCGCCGGTGGCCTGGCCGTTGAGCACCACGTCGGCATAGTTGGCGGCATCCAACGAGGCCGAGGCCACCACGGCTGCGGTCTGCGCTCCCTGCGATTGCGCCAGGCGCAGCGCGCGCGCCACGGTGTCGCTCTCGCCGCTGGCGTCGAGCCCGATCGCCAGGTCGCCCTTGCCGAGCAGGCTGATCGAACGCGCCAGTTCGGCGCGGCTGCCGCGTGATACGCGCACCGAGTAGCCGCCCTCTTCAAGAACCGAGGCCACAATCTCGCCCGCCGCGAGCGACGCGCGTTCCGCCACCACCAGGATGTGGCGGGCATTCTGGATGAGCCCCACCAGTTTTTCGATGGTCGAGTCGCGCAGCATCATGCGCGTGCGCTCGACGAAAGTGATCACTTCGACGAGCGCCTCATCCGTTTTCTCGCGCAAGCCAGCGGCCGCCTTGGGCTCGCCCTGCAGGTGCAGGTCCTCGCGCACCCGTTGGCGAATCTCGCGCAGGAGTTCCGGGTAGCCCGGGTAGCCGATACGCTGCGAGAAGCGCACCACGGTCGCCGGGTCGATATCCAGACGGTCGGCCAATTCGGTCGCCGTCAGGAAGGCCGACTCGGTGTACGAGTCGAGAAGGTAATCGGCCAGGCGCTTGAACCCCGGCGAGAGCTGGGGCATCGTCTCGCGGATGCGATCTTCGTAGGCGTACTTCATGGATTCCTCCTGCGCTGGGGCGAGAGCGCCGGCGCAGCAAACATGCCAATCGATGTTACCACAGCCCCTCTCGCCATGCAACGAGAATGGCAAAATGCACGAATCCGGGCTTCTCAATTGCAGCGGTCAAACCGAGCTTCGAATGAGGAGGAAGGGGGAATGGCCAGCGCGAGGCGCGTGGGCGTTCTCTTAATGCGTCACCAGATCACGCGTGGCCGTTGGGCCACGCTGCCGCCCGACAACTGCCTGCCGCGATCATCGTGTAACGCGTGTCCATTAAACGTATGAGATCACAGGGCCACACACGAGCTTTCGATGAGGGCTCGCTTTTCGGATACCCGACCCTGTCGCAAAGCGCACAGAGAAGTATCTCGTGTGCGTGAAATCGGCGCGGAAAGCTCTGCGTTCTCGGAGATCTCGCCGGTGAGAGCTCTGGATCAAACTCAGAACCACTCAGAGATCTTCTCGGCGGTGAAAGCTCTTTGCCTACCCCCACACGCGGAAGTGATCGATGATCGACCCGCCGATGAATTCGCGCAGGATCGAGTCGTCGGGGATGTATTCGGTCGAGCACGGACGGATCCACGAGAGGAAGGCCAGCAGGCGCTTGACCTCCACCCGTTCGGGCGCGTCGGGCGGCACCTGGAAGAGCAGCGGCTCGGCCAGCGGTCGCAGCGCGGCAAGTTCGTAAACCAGCGTCGAGTTGAAGATCACGTCCGCGTTTTCTTGGTAGGGGAAGATGTAGCGCTTCTCGCCGCGCCGCACCGATTCCCAGCGCTTGAGAGTTGCCAGCGCAGAGTGCCCGCGCGTGGCGGCGTCGCGCACCAGTCGGCGCAGCAAGCGCGAGTCGGTGGTCGACACACGATTATGGCGATCGAGGTTGAGGTGGGTCAGGGCCGAGACGTAGATGCGGAAGATGTACTGCGCCGGAAAGCGCGGCAGGAGGTCCGGGTTCAGCCCGTGGATGCCCTCCATGATGATCAGCGCCTCCGGCCCAAGGCGGATGGCTTCGCCCCACCCGCGCGTGCCGCGGGTGAAGTCGTAACGCGGCAGGGTCACCGTTTCGCCGCGCATCAGTCGCTCGAGGTGATCGCCCAGCAGCTCACGGTCGAGGGCCTCGATCGTCTCAAAATCGAAGACGCCGTTTTCATCGCGCGGCGTGGCCTCGCGCTCGACGAAGTAGTTGTCCATCTCGAGCGGGTAAGGCCGCAGCCCGAGCGAAAGCAGCTGGATGGCCAGGCGCCGCGCAAAGGTCGTCTTGCCGGCCGACGAGGGGCCCGCCACGAGTACCAGCCGCAGACGCTCGCGCTCCGAGGCAATGGTGCGCGCGATCTCGGCGATCTTCTGGTCGTGAAAAGCTTCCGCCACGAGGACGATTTCGCGGATGCGCCCGCGTTCGATGGCGTCGTTGAGCGTGCCGATATCTTCAAGCCCCAGGCGGCCGAGCCATTCGCCGTATTCGCGGAAGGTGGTGCGCAGCTTGGGGAAGTCCCCGCTGGTTTGAATTTTCTCGGGTGCGTGGCGCCGAGGGTAACGCAGGGCAAACCCGGGCGGCGCCACCTCCAGGCGGAAGAGACCCAAGTATCCAGTGGAGGGCACCATGTAGCCGTGGAAGTAGTCTTCCCGGCCGCGCAGCGAATACAGGATGACGAAGTCCTTCTCGCGCGCCTGCAGCAGGCGCACCTTGTCGTCGTAGCCTTCGCGGCGGAAGATGTCCATGGCGGTGGCGACAGGCACCTGATGCTTGAGGATCGGCTCATCGCTCTCGGCGATCTTCTGCATGCGCGCCTGGATCTGGGCCAGCTCCTCGGCGCTAAACGGCGCGCGCCCATGCACGCTGCAGTAGTAGCCGCCGTCGGAGATCGAGTGGTCCACCGCCACGTCGGCCTGCGGGAAGAGCTCGCGCGTGGCGACGATGAGCAGGAAGACGATCGAGCGCCGGTAGATGCGCGCGCCGTCGGCGGTGGCGATGGTCACCGGCTGCAGCTCGCCATCCTCACGCACCAGGAAGATCAGCTCGCGCAGGTCGCCGTTGAACATAGCCGCCACAATCGGCGCCGGGCTCTGGATCTGCGCCGCACGGACGAACTCTTCGAGTGTGGTGCCCTGCGGGCCTTCCAGCGTGCGCCCATCCGGCAGATGGACCTGGACCGTAGTGCGGCGCGGGGCAGAGTTGATCTTGGCAGAGGTAGTCATTGTTAGTCGCAATCGTGGGCCGCGTTGCTTGACAACCCTTTTGCGCGATGATTATAATCGTTCCACCTTCCTCGGTAGCTCAACCGGCAGAGCGGGCGGCTGTTAACCGCTAGGTTCCAGGTTCGAATCCTGGCCGAGGAGCCTGGGCCTCCCATGGCATGTTCGGACCCGGATGCGCGATCCAGGTTTTTGATTGTCCATCGACCTGCCCCAAAGAATTACTGTGTCACCGTCTGGATCCGCGCCAAGTCTGGGCCGGCGAGCCCTGTGCTCTTAATCATTCTGGGTCCCCGCTTCCGCGGGGAGCACGAGCTTGCCCATTGGCTGGTGGCCAGCGCTCGGGACGAGTTGCTCGGCGCCCCTGCTGATCTCCCCCATTTGATGCATGACGTTCCCAGGGATCGCTAGTAATGTTAGGCCGATTTCCGAAAGCCCAAGCCGACCCGCCATTTAGGGGGAGGTCACGCTGATGCCACCTGTCATCCGCGCCGCCGAGATCTCCAAGCACTATGGAAGCGTGTGCGCTGTCGATCGGGTCACCCTCGATGTTCAGGAGGGGGAGATCTTTGGTATGGTCGGCCCGAACGGCGCCGGCAAGACCACGACGATCGAGTGCCTGGAGGGTCTGCGACAGGCCGACAGCGGATCTCTCGAGGTTCTGGGCTGCAACCCGGCCACCGCTCGGACCGATTTGGCCGAACTGATCGGCATTCAGTTGCAGCAGTCGAACCTGCCGCCCCGCCTGCGCGTGGCGGAGGCCATGCGCCTGTTCCGGGCGCAATACGCTCGCCGAGCCGACCCGGCCGAGCTTCTCGAGCGGCTGGGACTGGCGGAAAAGAAGGACTCCTCGATTGGCACGCTTTCTGGCGGCCAACGCCAGCGGCTATTCATTGCTTTGGCGCTGGTCAACCACCCGCGGCTCGTTTTCTTCGATGAGCTGACGACCGGCCTCGACCCGCAGGCGCGGCGCTCGATGTGGGACCTGGTTCGCGAGATTCGCGACCGCGGCTGCACCGTCTTCTTGACCACACACTTCATGGAAGAGGCCGAACGACTGTGCGATCGAGTGGCGATCCTCGATCATGGCAGGGTTGTGGCATTGGATACGCCCCAGGCTCTCATCCGTTCGCTCGGCCTCGGGCGGCGCCTGGTTTTCACTCTGCCGCCCGGCACCACGCCTCCGGCGCAATTGGAGGCCGCGGGGGTTGAGAAGGTGGAGATTGAAGGCAACCGCGTGAGCGTGCAAGGCAGGGGCGAGCGCTTCGCGAGCTCAGTCGTCGGCGCCCTGGAGAAATCTGGAATCCCCTTCCTCGATCTGTGGACCGAGCAGCCAACGCTCGAGGACGTCTTCCTCGCCCTGACCGGGCGCCAGATGAGGGAGTAGACAATGCGCGGCCTCGGACAGCTCATCCTCACCTCGATCCGGTTGTACTTGCGTGAACCGATCACAGCCTTCTTCACGCTTGCCTTCCCGCCGCTGCTGGTGCTTCTTTTTGGCGCGATGTACGGCAATGATCCCAGCCCGTTCTTCGGCGGGCGAGGCAGCATGGACGTTTCGATGCCGGCCTACACCGCGCTCGTTGTGGGCGCGGTCGGGCTGATGACCATCCCGACCGCCACCGCCGCTCAACGCGAGCAGGGCGTGCTGCGCCGCTATCGGGCAACCCCCATGTCGCCGCTGGCCTACATCCTGGCCGATGTGATCACCAACCTGGGCATGACTGTGCTGGGCATGGGCTGCTTGGTGCTGGTCGGTTGGCTCATCTACCGCGTCCACTTCGAAGGAAGTATTGTGAGCTACGGGGCGGCGTTGCTGTTGGGCAGCCTGGCCATGTTCTCGGTCGGCTATCTCATCGCGAGTGTTGCCAAAACGGCGCGCATGGCACAGGTCGTTGCCATGGCCGTCTTCTATCCGATGATGTTCCTGTCGGGTGCCGGTATGCCGATCGAACTCTTGCCGGAGTCGCTGCGCAGGGTGTCGCTGGCATTGCCGTTGACCTACGCGGCGCGCCTGCTACGGGGCACGTGGTTTGGCGAACCGTGGCGCGATCACTTGCTCGAGGTGGCTGTGCTGGCCGGCATCCTGGCCGTCGCGGGTGGGCTTTCCGCGAAGTTATTCAAGTGGGAGTGAGGCAGCCCGGGCCTCGTAAGTCGTTTCCAGCGCTCGCCCATCCTTCTCCCTTAGTTCGACCTCCACAACAAGCCACGCGTCCGCCCTGGGTCCTCGCCTTCGCCGGGACGACGAGCTTGATCCGTCGCCGGGCCGACCGAGCCCGACGCGAACGACGCGATCTCTGCTTCGGTCGTTATTCCCCCCAGGGCGGGACTCCAAGTGGCCGGGCCACCAGGGACTGCTGGCCTGCGACATCGATTGGAAGTTCATCTGCCCGCGGTCTGCCGAACTGGATAACTTTCGGATGCTTGCTGGGCACCGCCTCCAAGCAGGCGAATGCCGCTTACACCGTGCCGCTACGGAGGAACGTGCGCAGCACTCTGACGAAGGCCTGCGGCTGTTCATCGGTCGGTAGATGTCCCGCGTCGAGCTCCACGAGCTGCGCTTGCTGGGCGCACCGCGCCAGACGGCGTCCCTCCTCGGGGGGCACGGTCGTGTCGTGCGTCCCGACCACGACCAGGACGGGCAATGTGAGCCCGGCCATACGGTCGGTCAAATCGTGATGGATCGCCCGCACGCGCACTGCCCAGCACTGAGTCGGCCGTGGTTTGCGCCAGATCCTGCAGGTTGCGCTGCAGGTATTCCTTCATCCGCGCACCCGCCCTGCCCCGCGCGGCCCGCCGCAGCAAGTGGGCACGGGCGCGCGGCCACACTCGCCGGCCAAGATCAAGAATCGTCTGACGCGGCACCTTGCCCGAGAGGGCGTGCAGGTTGTAGCTCACGCGTCCGCTCACCACGGGATTCACCAGCACGATGCGGCCGATACGCTCCGGGTACCGCAACGCGAGCTCCACGACCACTGCGCCCCCAAGCGAGTGCCCCACCGCCACACGCGGCAAGCCGCCGAGACGGTCGGCCCAGGCGCCTATCGCCTCTGCAAAATTCGACACCGAATACCACGCGAAGGGCGGCTTGTCGGATTGGCCGTGACCGGGCAGGTCCGGCGCCAGGCAGCGCCATTCGTCGCTCAGCGCGCGCATCGTTTCGTGCCACATGCGCCCGGAACTGGACCAGCCATGCACAAACAGCAGCGAGTCCTCCTGCAAGGAGCCGCATTCGTAGAAGTGGATTTGGAGCCCGGCGGCTTGGAGCACGTCTTCACGGATCATTTCGAC
>JAPLGX010000293.1 GCA_026389925.1 Chloroflexota bacterium | reverse complement strand
CGTTCCCGGCACGGACCACCAACAAGGGCTCGAGGGCCAAGGTTCGTTTGGTGCTCTGACGTTCACCGAACCGCCGGATGCGGACCCGCATGTCCGGTGGTGTGAGAGGGGGAGCGGGCGACCCGCTCTCCCTACTCAATTCTGGCTAGGACAGGTCAATTCTTACTTCCCTGATCATGTCCTGTCCCGTGTTTCGGAGCCTGCTTTGCGGCTACTTCTCGGTGATGGAAATGCTTTGAATTATGTCGCCCGCGAAGGTCGGGTTCTGCTGAGGGTCGCGCCGGGTGAGACCGTTGACGACGTCCATGCCGCTGATCACCTGGCCGAAAATCGTGTAGTAATTCTCCGATAGCCCGGTCGGCCCAAAAGTGATGAAGAACTGGCTGCTATTGGTGTTTGGTCCAGCGTTGGCCATGGCGACAACGCCGGCTTTGTCGAATGTCAGATCATTTGCCTCATTGGCAAATTGATAACCTGGTCCTCCCATGCCCGTACCGGTCGGATCGCCGCCCTGAGCCATGAATCCTTCGAGAACACGATGGAATGAGGATGCGTCGAAGAATCCCTGCTGCGCCAGGAAGACAAAGCTGTTCACGGTGAAAGGCGCTTTGTCTGGATAGAGTTGAACCACAAATTCACCGCCTTTCGCCATCTTGACCGTGGCGAAGTACAGCTTGGATTGGTCAATCAGCATTGGGGGTGCGGAGGAGTACTGTCTTGTGCCTGCGAGCACGGGCGTCACGGAAGTTGAGGGTTGGTTTTGAGCGAGCATGGAGGGCTGTCCCGGTTGAACTTGCCTGAGCCCACACGCGCCCAGAAGCAATGTTGACAACGCCATGGCCAGGATCGGAACCATTCTCGGGTGGCCGGTGTTCTGCGCGCAGGTTTCCACGGTGGGTGTCTCCAGTTGGGGGAAAACTCCTATGTCTGGCATCCTCTTCGCATCCCTTCGATTCTTGGATCAGGATCCATGAGAGCCCGGGAAGACGACACGCCTCCGGTTTGTGAAACTTCGTCTTGCCGAGCCAGCCTCAGATCGTAGTTCCACCTTTCTGAGGGTGCCACTCACGCTACGGTATGACTCCCCCTGACGATGTTGGTGCCTGCGTCTGATCGCAAGGATACCTCTACGGTCCGTCCCTTCGCATGCCCGCCGCCAGGTTTCTGGCAGGCGACCGTCTAGGTCGATTGCCGCACGGATGGGGTTTCTGGCCAGGACAGGAGGGGCCTCAGCGGCCTCTTTCATGCTTCTGAGGGTGCCCGTAGTTCCGCGATACTCGCTTGCTTGGATGTCTTCGATGGCAAGATCAAGGAGGACGATAGACCAAACATGACCGGACGTCAATGGGCAACCCATGATTCATTCTGCGATTCCTCTCTAACGCTGACCGTCGAACCAAGTGTTCTGATCGAGTCCGCCGACCGCTTGCGCATTCTGCCGGGTTGAGCCACAATACTGAGGCGCGGCACAAACGGGGAGAAGCACGCTCGGCGACCCCGGAATAGCTAGGAAGCGAGCTAGTCCAGCTGAGTGTCACGACCGATCGCAGCCATGCCGCTTCTCAGCAATGAGATCAACTCATCCTTGAGTCCCTCGCCGTCCGAACACACACCTCTGAATGGTCAGGTAGCAAGCGCCGCGCGCTGGTGTTCGTCTCTTGGCGCATGGCTGGCCAACAGTAAGACCGGCCAGATCGGATGGCCGGTTCTTGATTCGAGCAAGTAGACCTCCGGAAGAGGGCATTGACAAGGGGATCGCCTTGTCGGTCCCCCATTTACGGGTTGCGAGGAATCGCACCGCAATCGTGGACTGACCGCTTGCCCTGCTTAGGCTCAATACCCGAAGACAGTTTGACTGTTCCCACCCCGATTTGATCCTGCAGAGTGACGTCAACTTCGGTGGGCGCATAGGTTTACCCGGTGATTGCCAAGAGAGGTAGGTTCCGCGCAAGATCTGCCTGTAGCACGCACCTGACGGATGTGGCTTGTGGCCAGCACAGGCTCCTCATGAGGCTGTCAGGCCCCTCGTCGCAACGATGCAAGGAATGCTCTAGACCTGCTGGGTCTCGGTCCACTCCGCTGATTAGTCTGAGACCTCGGGAAAATGGACAGGAGCACGCAATGAACCACAGAACCTCTGTCGTCGCTTTCGCTGTCGCATTGGCGCTGCTGCTGAGCGCAAGTGGAGCCATGGCCCAGGAACCGGGGCCAGACAGCGGAGACCCACCTCTGGCCACCTCAAACACCTGGAGCGCCACCGGCTCCCTGGCGGCCGCCCGCCGCCAGCACACGGCGACGCTGCTGCCGGATGGCCGCCTGCTCGTCGCCGGCGGTTGGAATGGCAGCACTGATCTCGCCAGCGCCGAGCTGTACGACCCGGTGGCCGGGACCTGGAGCGCCACAGGCTCCCTGGCTGCCGCCCGCGAAATGCATACAGCGACGCTGCTACCGAATGGTCGGGTGCTCGTCGCCGGGGGCCATGGTAGCGGCGGCGATCTTGCCAGCGCCGAGGTCTACGACCCGGCGGCCGGGACCTGGAGCGCTACCGGCTCCCTGGCTGCCGCCCGCAGGGAACACACGGCGACGCTGCTACCGGATGGCCGGGTGCTCGTCGCTGGCGGCTGGAATAGCATCAACTATCGCCTCAGCGCCGAAGTATACGACCCGGGCAGCGGGATCTGGAGTGCCGCTGGTTCCCTGAACACCGCCCACGTCTATCACACGGCGACGCTGCTACCGGATGGCCGGGTGCTCGTCGC
>JAPLGX010000509.1 GCA_026389925.1 Chloroflexota bacterium | reverse complement strand
CACAGGCAGGCCTGCGGGACAGAACCCCACCACGGGGAAGGCCTTCTGGACCACCCTCCGAACCCTTACGCAATTCCTTCAGGGCGGACCGGTGGCTCCCGTCTCCGGCGTGGATTACGTCCAGCGCCTTGAAGGGGGTCGCGCATGATCCCCAAGTCCTGCAAGCGCCTCGCCGAGGCGGACTTCCCGATAGCAGAGGTGTCGCGGCACGCGGCACGGGAAAAGGAAGCCCGCTGTGGACACATCCCGAAGATCCACATTTGGCCTGCGGCGCGTCCCACGGCGTCGAGCCGGGCAGTGCTGCTCGGGCTGCTCTGGCCGGACCCGTGCGATCCGTTGTGCCCAACGGAGTTCAAGGAGCAGGCGCGGAAACTCTTGCCGCAAGTGGGCGGCTGCCATCCGGGCACCACAGACGAGGATCTCCGCAAGGCGCTGCTCAAATTCATCGCAGACTTCGCGAACTGGGACAAGGCGGCGCAACGCACCTATCTCGATGTGGGCCGAGCGCTGGTGAAGACGGCGCACGGCGAGGAGCTGCCCTTGGTCGTGGACCCGTTCGCGGGGGGCGGCTCAATCCCGCTCGAGGCGATGCGGCTCGGCTGCGAGGCGTTTGCGAGCGATCTAAACCCCGTTGCGTGTCTTATCCTCAAGGTGGTACTCGAAGACGTCCCACGCCACGGACCGAAGCTGGCCGACGAGCTCCGCCGCCTCGGGGACAAGATCAAGCAGGAGGTGCAGAAGGACCTCGCCGACCTGTACCCGAAGGACTCGGACGGCGCGACGCCCATCACCTACCTTTGGGCCCGGACGGTTCTGTGCGAGTCGCCGAACTGCGGCGCCGAGATCCCGCTCATGCGTTCACTCTGGTTGTGCAAGAAGGCGCGCCGCAAACTGGCGCTACGACACCGGGTGTTGCAGCGGAGAGGTACCACGCCGCGCGTGGAGTTCGAGGTCTTCGAGCCCAGAACCGAGAAGGATGTGCTCGGTGGCACGGTGACGCGCGCGAAGGCGACGTGCCTCTGCTGCGGAACGGTACTGCCACCCGATCGCGTGCGCGCGCAGCTCGCAGCCCAACGAGGCGGAGCGGACGTCGTCTTTGACGCCAAGGGGCAGCGCACTGGTGGGGCACGACTGCTGGCGGTGGTGCTGCTGAAAGCCGGCGAGACGGGGCGGCGCTACCGGCCTGCTACAGAAGGCGATTACGCTGCCGTCTCCGCCGCCGTGCGCGTGCTCCAAGAGCGCGACACCGCCTGGCGCGCAGAGAACACCATGAGTCTTGTGCCAGATGAGACAATCTCCCTGAACGAGCTGCGGCGAATCAGTATCCCGCTCTACGGAATGCAGCGATGGGGGGACTTGTTCACGACTCGGCAACGCCTCGTGCTAGGCAAGATCGCTTCTTTGATTGCGAGGCAACACAACACATCCTACGCGACGCGATTCCTCGCGCTGAACTTCAGCAAGATGGTCGATATGAACAATGCGCTGGCCACGTGGCAGCCGCATGCAGAGATACCCGCCCACATGTTCACGCGGAATGCTATTCCGATGAAGTGGGATTTCGCGGAAGCGGTACCGCTTTCCGAGTCGAGTGGGACGTTGCAGAGTGCGATCAAGAGATCCACGGAACCGTTGAGTGTCCTGTCCGTGATCGACAGCGCTGGCTCTGTTCAGCGCATGGACGCTGGGGCGTCCACACTTCCCGACCAAACGGCGTCTGTATGGTTCACAGATCCACCGTACTACGATGCAGTCCCATATTCCTATCTATCCGACTTCTTCTACGTCTGGCTTCGACGCGCACTCGCCGGTGAGCCTCGCGAATTGTTCAGCTCAGCTGACGTCCTGAAGGACGCAGAGATCGTTGTGGATCGACCTCATTCCGCGAGCACGTCGAAGAAGGATGTTGCATTCTACGAACTTGGAATGGCGAGGGCCTTTGCTGAAGGGCGGCGCGTTCTCAATGACAACGGAATAGGGTGTGTCGTATTTGCTCACAAGACGACCGAGGGCTGGGAAGCGCTTCTCTCAGGAATGATCCGCGGAGGCTGGACGATCACTGCGTCTTGGCCTGTCGCGACGGAGATGGGGTCGCGGCTAAACGCCCGCGACACGGCGTCGCTCGCCACCAGCGTCCACCTCATCTGTCGCCCCCGCCCCGAGGATGCCGGCATCGGCGACTGGGCTGACGTCTTGCGCGAGCTCCCACTTCGCGTCGGGGATTGGATGGAGCGCCTGCAGGGAGAAGGGGTCCGCGGCGCCGACCTCGTCTTCGCCTGCATCGGACCGGCGCTCGAGATCTTCAGCCGTCACACAAAGGTCGAGGCCGCCGACGGCCGCCAAGTCTCACTCGCCGAGTATCTGGAGAAGGTCTGGGAGGTCGTGGGCCGGAGCGCTC
>JAPLGX010000421.1 GCA_026389925.1 Chloroflexota bacterium | reverse complement strand
ACACATTCGCAAACGCCGGATGCGATCTTCGCCCACTTCCCCGGGCTCAAAGTGGTCGCACCGGGAACGCCGGCGGATGCCAAAGGGCTGCTCAAGTCCGCCATACGATCGGATGATCCAGTGTTGTTTCTTGAACACGCGACCCTCTACCCGTCGCGTGGCGAGGTGCCGGAGGGGGAACATCTTGTGCCCATTGGCCGCTCAGCCGTCCAACGGCCCGGACGCGATGTGACTCTGGTGACCTACAGCAAGATGCTGGAAGTCTCTCAACGCGCTGCGGCGGAGTTGGTCAAAGAAGGCATCGAAGTCGAAATTGTCGATTTGCGCACGCTGCGCCCGCTCGACATGGGGCCAGTGCTCGACTCGTTTCGCAAGACAAACCGCGCCGTGATTGTCGAAGAGGGTTGGCGATCGTACGGCGTGGGTGCCGAAATTGCCGCGCGCATGTACGAAGAAGCCTTCGATTTTGTGGATGCTCCGATCCTGCGCGTGGCGCAGAAGGAAGTGCCGCTGCCCTACAACCGCAACCTGGAACAGCTGGCTCTGCCGCAAGAGAAGGACATCATCCAGGCGGTGCGGGAGGTGCTCTGATGGCCGATATCGTCATCATGCCCAAGCTGGGCTTTGACATGGCGGAAGGCACGCTCGTGCGCTGGGTGCGACAGGTGGGCGAAAGCGTGGCCAAGGGTGAGGTGCTGGCCGAGATTGAAACCGACAAGGCGACGGTAGAGGTGGAGTCCGGGTTCAGTGGTGTTGTCCGGCAGCAACTCGTTGAGGCCGGGACGAGTGTGCTGATCGGCTCGCCGATTGCGGTCATCGGCACGGCAGACGAGGTGATCGACCTGGCGAAGATTGCCGCGCCGAGTTCGGGCGCGGCCTCCGCGGCGAGCGCCCCCGCCCCGGCGCCCCAGGCTCCCGCCGCCGTTGTTGCCGAGCCCGCTCCTGCCGGGCGCGCAGCCGCCTCGCCGCTCGCGCGCCGCCTGGCGGCAGAAGCCGGGCTCGATCTGGCGAAGGTGCGCGGAACCGGCGCCGGAGGGCGCATCACTCGCAAGGACGTGGAGGCGGCGCGTGGCGCACCCGTGGCGCGCCCGGCCACGGGCGCTGGCCCAAGCGCCTCGCTTCGGCCGCTGGCGTTCACGCCTGAGCCTGCCGGGGAAGACAAGCGGGTCCCACTCACGCGCCTGCGCCAGGCCATCGGCCGGCGTATGACCGAGGCCAAACAACAACTGCCTCACTTCTACGTGACCCATGAGTACCGGATGGAGGCGCTCATGGCCGTCCGCGCCCAGGCCAATGCCTACCTGGCCGAGGCCGAGAGGCTTTCGGTCAACGATTTCCTGGTCAAGGCCGTCGCATTGTGCCTGCGGGAGTTCCCGAATCTGAACGCCTCGCTGGCTGGCGATGCGGTCGTCCAGCACGCCGAAGTCAATGTGGGCGTAGCGGTTGCCGTGGAAGGCGGGTTGCTCACCGTCGTGACCCGCGAGGCGGATCGCAAACCGCTGCGCCTTCTGGCTCGCGAGACGCGCGAAATGGTCGCCCGCGCGCGCGAGGGCAAGGTGCGGCCGGCCGACGTGGAAGGGTCCACTTTCACGGTCAGCAACTTGGGCATGTTCGAGGTCGAGCATTTCATCGCCATCATCAATCCGCCCGAGGCGGCCATCCTGGCCGTTGGATCGGTGCGGGAAGTTGCGGTCGTGGAGGGTGGCGTGGTCAAATCCGGATTGCGCATGAAGGCGACTCTCTCCGCCGACCATCGCGTGACGGGCGGGGCCGAGGGGGCTCGCTTTCTTCAAGCGCTGGCTCAGTACATTGAGAATCCCGCAGGCTTGCTCCTCTAACCAGGATATTTGTCCTATCATGCCGGCAAGGGGCTTAGGCGCCCAGTGGCATGCAGACACGGGGCTTAACCCCCTTGTCGTTTCGCATCGCGACGAAAGCCGCGTCCATCACAAGCCCCTCCATCGGTCGGAGGGCTTGTGCCTTGTTGCGCGGCGCCACCTCGCGTCGGAGCATCGCACGAGACACACAAGCGCGGCATTCGTGCGCATCCCATCCGTACGCAGGCAGGTGTAAGGCGTGCGAGGCCCTCCTCAGAAGGGCGCCGCGTTTCGGCACGTGCGAAGAATCACCGCGGGCCACCTTAACGGTGACCCGCGGTGCGTATTCCGTGAACCAGCGGCCGAGCTACTTGGTGCACATCTTCATGTTGATGTTGAAGTAAACCGGACTGCGGGCGATCACGTTGCCGGCGCGGTCGGTGGCCACGAACTGGTAGTTGACCAGCGCCTCGTAGAACGCCGTGTAGGTTGGAATGTTGTGGCTGTAGACGCTGATGTAGTAGTAGCCGCCCGTCAGTGGGCTCATGGCGATGCCTTTGTTCCAGCGTGTGACGTTGCCGGTTACTTTGTCGCGCAGGCGCAGGAACAGGACCACGCTATCCACGTCGCGATAAGGGGTCACCGCCACGCGGAAGGTCTCCACCATCGTCCCGCAGTTCTCCGACTTGTACCAGATTTGCGAGTCGGAAATGTCGGGCACGAAGGAGTAGCCGCCAGGCAACGGTGTCTTCGTCGCTTCAGGTGTCGGCGCGGGCGTCCCGCTGGTTGGAGTGGGCGTGGGTGTGGCCGCGATGACGGGCTCCGGGAGGAACTGGAAGTCCCAGCCGAGATTGACGCCGCTTTGGGCCTCGCCGTCGGCCAGAGTGAGTTCGACAATTTCCGGGTCGGGCCCGCTGTTGCGCACGGGCGCGGTCCACGATCCGGGGATGAGCACGGCGTCGTTGCCGTCGGACTGCGCGTTGACCGATACGCAGTACGGGCCCGCTCTCAAGCCGCCGAAGGAGAAGCCCCCGTCGGCGCCTGTCACCGTCGAAGCCAGGCCGCTGGCCGGGCAGGCCCCGGCCCCAAGCTTGACCGTGACTCCCGCAATCCCGGGTTCACCGGGTTCGAAGATGGCGTTGGCTGCGTAGCCGCCGCCAAGGAGCGCGATACATCCAGCCGGCAGCGAAGCCGGGGTCCCTTCGGGCACAGCACACAAGTCATGCCACACCAAACCGGCGATCGATCCGGTGCCGCCCGCAGGCGCGCACGCGCCGGTGAAGTTGGTGGTGAAGCTGCGCGTTGCCGAGTACGGGCCGGGGTTCGAATCCACTGCACCGGCCACGCGCCAGAAGTAAGCTGTGCAGTCGGCCAGGTCGCTGCCCGGCGTGCGGCGCATCGAGGGGTTGCCCGTGCCGCCGCTCAAGCTCGGATCGGCGAAGGTGGCATCGGTCGCGAGATCGACGCGGTACGAGGGGGGCAGGCACCCGACACCCGGATACGACCACTGCAGGGTGGGGCGGTTTTCGGTCACGGTCGCGCCATCAGCCGGCGAATCGAGTCCGGGCGCCGTGAGTGCCGCAGCGTCGCACAGTGGGCCGGCGTAAAAGCGCATCGGCGAAGAGTGCGGACCGGTGTTGCTCCCGCTGACGGCCGCCACGCGCCACCAATATTCGTGCCCTGGCGCGAGCGGCGTCGAGGGCGTAAACGAGGTGGCTGTCCCCGCGGAGCTGCCTCCGAGGCTGGTCTCGGCAAAGGAACTGTCCGAAGCGATCTCGACGCGGTAGCTCGAGGGCGCGCAGGTGCCGGTGTAGGACCAGGTGAGCGCCGGGGCGAGCTCACTGACCACCGAGAAGTCGATGGGCGCGATAAGCGAGGGTGCCTTGAGCTGCTCGGGCGAGCAGGTCGTTGTCTTTGTGCCTCCTGAACACGAGGTCAGCACGAGCGAGATGACCATCAGCCCGGCCACCAGCGTGTATCGGCGAAACGACTGTGGGGACATGAACGCCTCCCTCTGGGTTCGGAATGCGGGCAGCGCGGCCGCCCAGCGTGTCGACGCGGGGGGGCTAACTGTCTGCCGGAATGATGACTTCCTCTTTTCCGGCCAGCTTGTCCTGGATGCGTTGCAAGACTAGGTCCAGGTGCTTGGCACGGTGGACAAAGTCCAAATCGTGGCTCAAGATGGTCAGGACCGGGCACATGTCGTAGCTCTGCAGCCACTCGTTGTAGAAGGAGTCGAGCAGGCTTAGGTATTCGGTCGTGATGCCGCTTTCCATGCCGCGGGCCCGGCGCTGGATTCGCTGCAGCAGCACCTCAACCGGCGCCTTAAGGTAGATGAGCAGGTCGGGCGGCGGCAGGTTGGCCATCACCAGGTCGAACACACGCCGGTAGCTGAGGTAGTCGCGCTCGCTGAGGTTGCCCAGATGATGCAACGCCCGGGCGAAAATGTGGGCGTCTTCGTAGATGCTGCGATCGAGGACGGCCGACTTGGGGTTGGCCGCCAGCTCCAGGTACTGTCGCGCGCGGTGGCCGAGAAAGAAGACCTGCAGATGAAACGACCAGGCTGCCATGTTCGTGTAGAAGTCGCTAAGGTAGGGGTTGTCGGTAACCGACTCATAGGCGGTCAGGTAGCCCAGGCGAGCGCCCAGACGCTCGGTGAGCGAGGTCTTGCCGGCGCCGATATTGCCGGCGACCACGATCATGCGTTTGGCCATGTTGCGACCTCAACAGGCGCGGCTGCGAGGCTCCCAGGGCCGCTGGCGGGCCGCAGCGGGGTATTATCCGCGGTTTGGACCAATCGCGCTAGCACTCGCTGTGCCCGCAGGCGTAGCACTTGCGGCAGCCTTCCTCGTTGACCACTGCCGCCTCACCGCACTGCGGGCACAGATCTCCAATTTGCATGTGTATCTGCGTCGGCGGCAGCTTGGCCTCGCTCGTCGCGGCCTCGACCACGGGCGGCGGTGTCTGGCCAAGGTATTCGGCCAGGGCGCGTGCCACCCCATCCGGAAGCGAGAGCACCCGGTTGGGTCCGAACCCAAACGGCCGTCCTCCGCCGATGCCCGCCAGTTGGCGGACGACCTCCGCCAGCCGATCGCGCGCAAGGATCGGCGAATCGACGCGCAGCACGTACGATATTAATCGGCCCAGCGCCTCCGACACGGCGGCGGTTTCGGACCCGGCCTTGGAGGTGTTGATGAACGCCTCGAAGGGCTGACCGCCGCCGTTCTGGTTGACCGTGACGAAGGCCTTGCCGAGCGGGGTGTTGACTTGGTAGGTGCATCCCTCCAGGCGAGTTGGCCGCGGGCGTTTCGCCTCTCTCCAGAGCGGCATCGGCTTTTGGGGTGGGGCGACCGGTGCCGCCGCGGGTGCCACGGCCAGGGCCACCTCCTTGCCCTTGGCCGTGGCGGTCTCGAGTGTTTCGAGCACCACCTTCTCGCGCGAACCGGTGACGTACACCGTGATGCCCTTGCAGCCGAGCTCCCACGCCAGGAGATACGCTTTGGCCACGTCTTCTTGGGAGGCGGCGGGTGGGAAGTTGATCGTCTTCGACAAGCTGTTGTCGACAAAGGCTTGCATGGCCGCCTGCATGCGGACGTGTTCTTCGGCGCTCTGGCCGTTGTCGTTGACGTGGCGGACGTAGGCCAACGCGAAGACGGGTTCGCAGCCATAGCCCTCGCAGCCGGCCACGGTGGCAATCGTGCCGGTGGGCGCGATTGTACATTGGGCTGCATTGCGCACGCCGTCGCGGTGCAGATCCTTCTCGAGCGAGGCCCAGTCCAGTTGCGGGCGGCCCCAATCATGGATGTGGGGCACGATCGGGCGCGGTGCGCTCCATGAGAAGTTGTTCGAATCATAGATGCTGCCGCTGATGGCCGGGAAGGCGCCGCGGGCGCGCGACAATTCAATGCTGGTGGCCAGCGTGTGATAGCGGATGAATTCGACGACCTGACTGGCGAACTCCTGTCCTTCCTCCGACCCATAGCGGATGCCGACGTGGTACATCAGGTCGGCCAGGCCCATAATGCCGAGGCCGATGCGGCGTGCCTGGTCGGCGGCCTGCTTGAGTTGCGGCACAGCGGGCACGTAAGCGTTGGCCGTGACCACGTCGTCAAGGAAGCGGGTGGAGAGGGCCACGCTCTCGCGGAGCTTCTGCCAATCCACACGATGGTCGGGCGCGAGGTGCTGGGCCAGGTTAACCGACCCGAGGCAGCAGTTCTCGTAGGGCCCGAGCCATTGCTCGCCGCACGGGTTGGTTGCCTCCAGAGGGTAGAGGTGGGGCACCGGGTTCGACCGGTTGGCGGCATCCAGGAAAAGGACTCCCGGCTCGCCGTTGTGATGGGCCTGGTGGACGATCTTCTGAAACAGCTCGCGCGCGCGAACCTGCTTGTAGGTTTGCAGAGGGACCCCTGTCGCGCGAGCCTGGTCGAGCGTCCCCTCGAAGCCGTGATACTCGCGCGAATCGACGTCGGGGAAAACCAGGTCCCATGTCTCGTCAGCGCGCACCGCCTGCATGAAGGCATCCAAGATGCCCACCGAGATGTTGAAATTG
>JAPLGX010000039.1 GCA_026389925.1 Chloroflexota bacterium | reverse complement strand
AGTCAAGCCGATCCTCACGCTGCGTGACGGCCGGGTGGAGGCCTTCGAACAACAGCGCACCAAGAAGCGCGCGATAGGTCGCTTGGTCGAACTCGTTGCCGCAGGCTGCCCGCACAGCGCGGAGAGCTACCTGTGCGTGATGCATGCCGATGCTCGCGCGGATGCGGAAGCCATGGCGGCGGACCTGGCGGCCGCCCAAGGTATCCAGGACATCCCGATCTATGAGCTGCCGCCGGCGATTGTTGTGCATGGAGGGCCGGGGGTCCTGGCCGTCGGCTTCTTCCGATCGGCCAGCTGAATCGCTTCCTGTTTCGCGGAGCCTGGGCGTCCCATCGCTCTCGCCGCCCGGCCCCGCACCTGAATCCTCTGCGACGTGGGGGGGCGGCTCACGAGCCGCCCCTGCGCCTTTTCGTCTCGGCGGCGCATGAGCGGGTGCACCTGTCTTCCGGTGGTGACGGCCTTGTCGCCCCCGCGAGGGATACAATGACGCGGGCGACCAACCCCGGTCAATTGCTTCATGCCGCGCGCAGGAGGTGGGATGATGAAGCGCACACGACCAGCGGCCGCGAAGGTCCCGGCTCCCGGCCAGAATCTTGACTCGCTGCGCCAAGCCGCGCAGACAAACCCCCGCGACTACGTGACTGTGCTACACCTGGCATGGGCGCTGTATGCTGAGCGTGAATTTGCGGAGGCAGAAACCTCCTTTAGCCAATGCGCTTCTCTGGCGCCGGATGACCCGGAAGGCTCGTACGGCCTGGGCATGGCGTTGCGCGCGCAAAGCAAACGAGAGGCGGCGGTCGCTGCGTTCGAGGAGGCGGCGCGGTTGGCGGAGAGGCTCAGCGACAGAACGCGCGCGCAAATGCTTCACCGCCTGGCGATTGCCCACCTCCACTACCTGCGGGAGGGCGACTGGAATCTCGAAAAAGAGGTGTGGCGCCGATGAATCCGAGTCACCGCGAGCGTCTGCGGGCCGTGCTAAAGGGCGAGGCCCCGGATCGAGTCCCGGTCGCGCTGTGGCGGCACTTCCCGGTGGACGACCAGGAACCGGAGTCGCTGGCCGGTGCGGTGCTGGCCTTTCAGCAGGAGTACGATTTCGACCTGATCAAGGTGACGCCGGCCTCTAGCTTCTCGGTGCGCGATTGGGGCGTCACCGATGTATGGGAGGGTGATGCGGAGGGCGTGCGCCGCTACGCGACGCGGGCCATAATGGCACCACGCGATTGGGAGCGATTGCCGGCCCTCAATGTACGGCGAGGCGCTTTGGGCGGGCAGCTCGAATGCCTCGAAAGGATTTGCCGCGCATCGGGCGCCACGACCCCGGTGCTGCAAACCATTTTCAATCCGCTCTCGCAGGCGCGCCATCTTGCCGGAGGGGAAACCCTGCTCGAGCACCTCCGTCGCTGGCCGGAGGCCGTGGCTACGGGCCTGGAGACGATCACCCGCGTCACCTGCGAGTTCGTCGGCGCGTGCCTCGAGATCGGGGGGGATGGCATCTTCCTGGCCTCGCAGCATGCCTCGTTCCAGGTGCTCTCGGCCCAGGAGTATCAGGCGTGGGGCCGGCCGTTCGACCTCCGGGTCCTGTCCGCGGCGAGCGCCGGGTGGCTGAACATGCTGCATTTGCATGGGCAGGCGGTGATGTTTGCCGAGTTGAGTGACTACCCGGTTCAGGTCGTGAATTGGCACGACCGCGAATCCGGACCCGCGTTGGCTGATGGAGCGCGCATCGCGCGCAAGGTTGTATGCGGCGGGTGGGAGCAGTGGCAGACGATGGTGCGCGGCGACCCAACGCGCGTGCGCGATCAGGCTCGCGATGCAATTCACCAGATGTCGGGGCGCAACCTCATCCTGGGCACCGGATGCGTGGTGCCGATCGTTGCTCCGCGTGCCAACCTGCTGGCGGCAGCCCAGGCCGGCATGGATGGCGGCTGAGGCCTCTCCTCTTGATGCGCGGCGCGAAAGTGTCTCTCATAACGCGCACTCCCAGCGATGGACTTGAGAGCCGGGAGCGCGAGCGTGGCCATCGCCGTTGCGGTTGTTGGCCAATGCCGGGCGCACACGTCCTGCGCGCCGGCCTCCTGGCCGCTTTGCTGCTGGGCGCATGCAACTCCACGGACGTGGACCCGTCTCCGCCTCGCATATCGCCAGCAACAACGCCCGCATCGCACCAGGCGGCGTCAACACAAACGCAGCCACTCCTCTTGGAGCCCACCAGCGAAAGCGGTTTCAGGGAGGAGCCTGCGGGTTGCCGCGCTCCACTGCAGGATTACACGCGAGTCAGAGTCAATGGGAAGTGGATCAACCGGCGGACGCTGGCGATGCTCGAGTACGCGCAATCGCTATACGCAGGGCCGATCGATGTGCGCGGACCCGCACTCACGCAAGGCAGCTACAGCAATAACGGTCCTGCGTCGTTTGGCACCCACTTGGGCGGAGGCGCGGTCGACATCTCGGTTATCCGCCCGGGCGGGTCGGATGTGCTCTACAGCGAGATCGAGCGGCTGGTTCGGGCACTGCGCGTTGCCGGCTTTGCTGCCTGGTTGCGCGACTGGGGCGAACTGAGCGAGGGCTCGGGGATTCACATCCATGCGGTCGCCATCGGCGATCGCGAGCTCTCGGATTCGGCCCGCGAGCAGTTGACCGGCCCCTTCGGCTATTTCCGTGGCTACTCGGGCGTTCCCGCCGCCAGCGGGGTCCCTGAACTTGACCACCACGGTGGGCCGATCGTCTGTCAATGGATGCGTGAACAAGGTTACGAGGATTTGCGCCCGCAGGGCGAAACGTGGCCGGCCGACTGGCCCCGCCCAGGATGGCGAGACCGGTTGCCCGGCGTAGCGGCCACGTACCTGGCGGAAGACCAGGCTCAAGCCGTCGCGCAGGCGCGCCGCATCGACTTCCTGCAGGGCGGGTACGAGGATCCCTCGAACATGTGCGGTCCGCTGGCCGGGGCGATCCTCAGAGATGCAGGCCTCTTGCCTTCCCGCGTCGGCCCGCTCAACGACCTCCACAACTACTGGTTAGCCAATCCTTCCACCAACAAGCGGCCGTGGTCGTTCTTTCCGCCACAGCAGTACGAAGTGTTCTCATTCCATGAGAGCATCCGCACCTTCGACTTCGGCGCTTGGCCGCTGCAGGCCGGCGACTTTGTCTACACTCACGCTGGGCGTGGCGAATATGACCACATGTTCATTGTCACCGAGGTGGATGCTGCGGGCCGCACGTACACCGTTACCAACCAGCAGCAGCCGGACGGCAGCTATCGTATCGAGCGATTCATGCTCTACGATCCGCAGGACGCGGCGCTGGGGGTGATGCGGGATTTGTGGGTGCGCAGCGCGCGCCTGGGCCGCACCGGCCTGGCGGGCTTTGAGGTGCTGCGGCGCGTGGGGGTGGGCCAGGCGCGAGGTTCGGCTTACCGGTACACCGTTGAACCGGGAGACACTCTTGCGCTGGTCGCCGCGAAGTTCGACACAACGCCGCACTCGATCGAACGCGCCAACTTGGACTTGGCGCTTCCCCTGCGCGTGGGCCAGTCGTTGACGGTGTTGGTCGGGCTTAGCGGGTAAGGGGAGCAAGCAGGCGGGGGCTGGGGGCAGGTTGTGAACGCCGACAAGGGTAAATCGCTAGGCTGCGTGATACCTTGCACAGCCGCCAGCGACAATATACACTCCCAATGTCACACACAACCGTGCTAGGCTCAGCAAAGGGCGCGAGGCCGCATTCCTCGCCGCCGCTATGGAATGGTGTGCAACCATCGCGGCCCAGGTGTGGCATCGGGGCGCGTCGAGAAAGATGTGAACCCCCGTCCAATAGTCCGAAATCCTCGCATCAATCTCAGGAGGCAACATGACAGCGAGCATCATTGATGGCAAGTTGATTGCGGAACAGGTGCGCGGGGAGGTCGCCGAGGAAGTGACCAAGCTGATCGCGGCAGGCATGCCTCGCCCGGGTCTGGCCACGGTGTTGGTCGGCGACAATCCTGCGTCGCACGTGTACGTGAAGTCCAAGCGCAAGTCGTGCGAAGAGCTGGGCATCGAATCCTACGGGTTTGAGCTGCCGGCCACGGCTACCCAAGAGCAACTGGACAGCCTGTTGGTGAAGCTCAATGCCGATCCGAAGGTGAATGGGATCCTGGTGCAGTTGCCGCTGCCCGGTCATCTGGACGAGGAGCGCGCCCTGAGCCTGATCAGCATCGACAAGGACGTGGATGGATTCCATCCGGTGAACGTCGGACGCCTGGCGATGAAGCGACGCGATCCGATCTTCGTGCCCTGCACTCCCGCGGGGTGCATCGTGCTGCTGCAGCGTTCGGGATGCAAACTCGAAGGCAAGCGCGCCGTCGTGCTGGGCCGGTCGAACATTGTCGGCATGCCGGCTGCCCTCTTGCTGGTGCGTGAAAACGCCACGGTGACGATTTGCCACTCCAAGACCCAGAACCTGCCGGACGTGGTGCGCGAGGCCGACATCCTCATCGCGGCCATTGGGCGAGCGCGGTTCGTCAAGGGCAGCTGGGTGAAGCCGGGCGCCTACGTCATCGACGTCGGCATCAACCAGATTGAGGATGCCACCAAGAAGAGCGGCCACCGCCTGGTGGGCGACGTGGACTTCGATGAGGTTAAGGAAGTGGCAGGCGCCATCACCCCGGTGCCGGGCGGGGTGGGGCCGATGACCATCGCCATGCTGATGCGCAACGTCGTGCGCGCTGCGAAAGCGGCATCGAAGAAGTAGACTCTCACTTCAACAAAGAAAACACCCCAGCCCGGGCCGGGGTGTTTTGGTTTTGCGGATGCTCGAGGGAAATCATGGGGAGCGATGTCTTGCGCCCGTCCCCCACGGACGATCACGGCGGGGCCTCGGGCAGCAGGCGGAACCCGCCCGCGAGGTTGCCCGGCTCAAGCAGCGCCAGGCGATCGGAGAAGTGTGTCGTGCAGGGCAGGGGCGTATCCCAGCACTCGTCCTCGCTGGTCGGCATGTTAACCGCCAGGCCGGTGTGCGTAACCTGCACACTGTATTCGGGGATGCGCCAGTCGCGTCGCGCGTCAAGCAGGGTGCGAGCATTGAGCGAGAGCTTCCAGGGTGCCAACGGGGCGACCCAGATGAAGAACGTCAAGGCGATGACGGCGAAGGCGACCGGGCCATGATCTCCGCCACTCAGCCCGGCCACGAGGACAAACCCCAGAATCAGCAAGGCGAGCAGTCCCCAAAAAGCCGACCCGGCAAATCGAGGTGCAGGCGCCGTGGCCAGCCAGTAGGCAATGGAGACCAGAGGGATGGCCGTCAGCGCAAGCACGCGACTCGCATCGTGCTGGGCGGCGGGGCGGCCCGGCCATAGCGCGAGCGTGAACAGAAGGAGTGCGGCCGACACCTCTGCGGGCTTGGTGATCGAATTGGGTAGGTTGCGGAGCCAGTTCGCAAGCCACGCCATACCCGGCACAATCTGGTCGAGACTCACGCCTGGATTGCGGGCACGCGTCAC
>JAPLGX010000299.1 GCA_026389925.1 Chloroflexota bacterium | reverse complement strand
CATCCCAGCCTCTTGGCAATGGCCCACGCCAGGCCCGCGCTTGCGGCGCGCAGCCGCCCGAGCGAAGAGTAGGCCGAACGACCGTGCGCTCGCATGGCGCGCTGGACGGGCACCGTGGCCAGGGGAGGGTTAAGGCAGCCGACCATCGCGACAAGAAAGGGCGGGGGTCCCTGCATCTCGAGAAGCAAGCGTACCATGCGCCGATCGAGAGCCATGAACATCCCGGCATCCTCGGGGAGGTGCAAAAGACGAGCGAGCAGCCACTTGAAGGCACGCGAGGTCCTGCGGCGGCCGGGCGACTCGTAGCGGCCCCGGCGTGCGGCAAAGACAACGGCAAATCCCTCCGCCGCCTTGGCCAAGAGCAGGGGGATAGCCTCCGGCGGATCCTGCAGATCGCCATCCATGACAACCGTCCACGCGCCCCGTGCGCACGCCAGCCCGGCCAGGACCGCGCGATGCTGGCCGCGATTGCGCGCGAGGTAGACGGCTTTGACCTCGGGGCGGGAACGGGTCAGGCAGGCCAACAACTGGCGCGAGTTGTCCGGGGACGCATCCTCAACGAAAATGACCTCATAGGAGCTGCCCGAGGGGGCGAGGACTTGTGCCAGGCGCGCGGCCAGGTCTTCGAGCGTCGTTGCGTTGCGATACACGGGGACGACCACAGAGAGATCTGGCGCTGGACCCGGACCGGGGCTCTGGGCGGAGCGGGTTGGGGCATGCTCTTCGCCGAGCGCGCCAGGCTCGGGCGTTCGCGGCGCGTCCCGAGTGCTCACGGCAGTCCCTCGCTCCCGCCCCCGGAGAGGTATTCGGGATGCTCGCGAACCCAATTGAGGTGGCGCTCCAGCCCATTGCGTAGCGAAATGCGCGGGCGCCAGCCAAGGAGCCGCGCCGCTTTGCGGCAGTCGGCCACCCAGTAGCTCGTGTCGCTCTCATGGGCAGGGTAGGTGCCAGTCTCTACTGGGATCGTGACCTTGCACACCGCTGCAACCGCCCTGACGATGGCCTCATTGGTCCACTGGCGCCCAACGCTGATATTGAAGACTTCCCCTCGCAGATGCGGCGCCTGGGCCGCCTGCAGACAAGCTCGCACCACATCCTCGACATACACCAGATCGCGGCGGTAACCGGGCGTGGTGAGGTGCAGCGAGCGCCCGCTCAAAGCGGCGGCAATCGCGGTTGGGATCAGCCGCGTGTACCCCTCCCATGGTCCATAGACCGAGAAAGGTCTGAGGATGACGACCGGCAGGCTCTGCCCACGCGCCGCCTGTTGCCAAAGGAGAGTTGTGGCGGCCTTCATCGCGCCGAAGAACGTCGTCGGCTCAAGAGGGGTCTTCTCGCTGAGCGGCCGGCGGTGGTGGCCATATTCGAGCGAACTGCCTAGGTGGACGATAGCCCCGACGCCGGCATCGGCGGCAGCGCGGACCAGGTTGAGTGTGGCGCGCGTTCCATTCTGCCAAGTCCCCATTTGATCGGCGGGGGTCGCCACTTTCCGCTCAACCGCCGTATCGTACACAACGTG
>JAPLGX010000243.1 GCA_026389925.1 Chloroflexota bacterium | reverse complement strand
TGTTCCTCAGGTCGCGGTTTTGCCTCCGGCTTCCTTCAGACCCCGCCTCGCGGCGACGCCCTTGCCCTTGGCTACGGTGGGTGCCATCAACCCCCGGGAAGGACTTCCACCTTCCAAGTCAGCGCCCATGCTGGGCGTACAGCTAAAACCGGTCGCATCTCTGCGGCCGGTTGGTCTTCTCCGTGCGAGGTGAATGACAGCTATGCGCCGAGCTGCTGCACCGGCCGCTTGCTCTGCCAGATGGCCCACACAATTGTTGAGCGGGTCGCCCACCGACTCGCCCACCACGCACGCCTTGTGCCGCTCAGAGCCCTCGCCCGAGTTATTGGCCGGGTCGGAAGGCTCATCCTCGATCAGCTTCTTGGCGTTATCCCATGCGCCGCCGGCGTTCGACATGAACACCGCCAAAAGCTGCCCGGAGAGGATGATGCCCGCCAGGAAGCCGCCCAGCGCCTCGACCTGCAGCACCAGGCCAACAATAATCGGCGACAAGACGCCCAGCAGAGCGAGACTGATCAGCTCTTTCTGCGCCGCCGCAGTTGAGATCGAAACGGCCTGGCGGTAGTCGGGCTTGACCTTGCCCTCCAGCACGCCTAATCGGAACTGTCGCCGTACTTCCTCAACGATGAGCGACGCGGCGCGGCTGACGGCCTGGATGGCAAACGACGAGAAGAGCCACGGGATAGCACCGCCGATCAGGAAACCGACAAACACCTGCGGCACCGAAATGCGGATGCCGATAGTCGACAGTTGCTGCGCCAACGGCACGCCCAGCGCACCCTGGATCTTGCTCACGTCCACCATGAACGAGCCAAACAGCGAGACGGCCGCGATCACGGCCGAGCCGATGGCGACGCCCTTGGTGATGGCTTTGGTCGTATTGCCCACCGCATCCAGATCCGACATGATTCGGCGCGCACCCTGCGTCTCAGGGTCGTTCATCCCGTGCCACGCCATCTCGCCGATGCCGTTGGCGTTGTCGGAAATTGGGCCGTACGAGTCCATGGCCACGTTGTTGCCGGTGAGCGTCAGCATGCCGATGCCGGTCATGGCCACGCCGTAGAGGATGAAGGTCACCTGCTCGGCCGCGCCTAGCCCAGGCACGCCGCCGAAGATGAGGATCGAAGCCATGAGAGTCGCAGCGATCGTCACCGCAGCCCAGACCGACGACTCGTATCCAACCGAGAGACCCGAAAGGATGGTCGTGGCCGGGCCGGTGTTCGTCGCGCGGCGAATCTCCTTCACCGGTGCACCGTGCATCCCGGTGAAGTATTCGGTCACGCGGTCGATGAGGATGGCCAGCAGCACGCCCATTGCCGTGGCCAGGAACGGCCGCCACCAGCCGCCGGGCACGCCGCGCATGTAGGCTGCGGCCATGCCGCCAAACAGCACGACCGAAATCGCCGCCGAGGTGAGGAACCCGCGGAAAATCGCCGCCATGGCGTTGCCGCTCTTGCCCGGCCCGCCGCGCACGGCGTAGGTGCCGATGATCGAGGAGAGCACGCCGATACCGCGCACCAGGAGCGGATATATGATCCACTCGATGTGCCCGGTGACGTGATACAGCGCGAGCCCCAGGATCAGGGCCGAAACGATCGTCACCTCATACGACTCAAAAATATCGGCGGCCATGCCTGCACAGTCGCCGACGTTGTCGCCCACCAGGTCCGCCACCACCGCCGGGTTGCGCGGGTCGTCCTCGGGGATGCCGGCCTCCACTTTGCCCACCAGGTCGGCGCCCACATCGGCCGCTTTGGTGAAGATGCCGCCCCCGACGCGCATGAAGAGCGCGAGCAGCGTGCCGCCAAACCCGAAGCCGAGCAGCGCATCGGGCGCAGCCACGCCAAAGATGATGAAGATGATCGTCCCGCCGAAGAGGCCTAGCCCGTCGGTGAGCATGCCGGTGATGGTGCCAGCGCGGTAAGCGATGCGCAGCGCGTCGCCAAACGAACGCCGCGCGGCGGAGGCCACGCGCACGTTCGCCTGCACCGCCATGCGCATACCCAATTGCCCTACCGTCAGCGAGAACCCGGCCCCCATGATGAAGGCAATCGCACGGCCAAAGCCTACGATCAGTCGCACGTTATCGGCCGACTGCCCGGCGAAGCGATCCATGGCCTCGGCGGAGGGCGGCACGATGTAGACCGAGAAGAAGAGCGCAACGGTCAGAATCGCAACCAGCGGAAGTATCGAGAGCAACTGCCGCCGGAGATAGGTGTCCGCACCCTCTCGAATGGCGGTCCAGACTTCCTGCATTTTGGGCGAGCCCTTGTCCTCGCGCAGGATTTGTCCGCGCAAGAAGAGCGCGTACAGGAGCCCGAGAATGGCAACGCCCAGTACGCTCCAGATCCCCACTTGTTCGAACGCAGAGAGTCTGTACATCATGGCAGGAAAGGCCTCCATGCTATGCGGTTGTTGGTCGAACGAGGGCAACCAGAGCATTCTAATTGACGCCTTCCAGGGTGTCAAGCCAAGGCGGACAATTCCGGTCTGTCTCGGAGCGCAATTCGGCGCTCGGCGGGCGCAGGCGGTCGGGCCCGTTGTGGGGCCGAAAGAGGCACGAAAACATGAAGACTCCATGAGAAATGTAAGGCCTCGCTTGACACTCCTCACTTTGGCTGTACAAACTTATGGTCGGTTCGTGCACGCTGGCCCATTGGGCCTGCGAATTCGCCGCGCATTGAGGCTGGGATGATCGAAGTCAAGGATCTCACGAAATGGTATGGCCCGCGCAAGGCCATCGACGGGCTCTCGTTCAACGCCTCCAAGGGCGAGGTGGTGGGGTTCCTCGGGCCAAACGGCGCCGGCAAGACGACCACCATGCGCATCCTCACCGCCTTCATGCCGCCCAGCCAGGGCACCGCACGCGTGGCGGGCTACGACGTGGTCGAGCAATCGCTCGAGGTGCGCCGGCGCATCGGCTACCTGCCCGAGACCGTGCCGCTCTACCCCGAAATGACGGTGCAGGAGTATCTGGACTTCATGGCCGCGCTGCGCCGCGTGCCCCAGGCTGAGGCGCGGGTGGACGCGGTGATCGAGCGCATGCACCTGGAGGACCGTTCCGAGTCCTATATCGGCCGGCTTTCGAAGGGCCTGCGCCAGCGCGTGGGCCTGGCGCAGGCGCTGCTCAATCAACCCGACGTGCTCATCCTTGATGAGCCGACCCTCGGGCTCGACCCGGCCCAAGTGGTCGAGGTGCGCGAGCTCATCCGCGAGATCGGCCGCGAACATACGGTGCTGCTTTCGACTCACATCCTTTCCGAGGCGCAACAGATCTGCCAGCGTGTGCTGATCATCAACAAGGGCCGCATCGTGGCGGAAGACACGCCCGAGCGCCTGCAGTCGCGCCTGGCGGGCGCCGAACGCATCGCCGTGCGCGTTGCGGGCGAGGCCTCCGCGGCGGAGGGTATCCTGCGCGCGGTGCGCGGCGTGATCTCGGTCGGCACGCGCGGCCCGGGCCAATTCGAAGTGGAGACCGCCCCGGGCACCGAAGCCCGCCCGGCGATTGCTCGGGCACTCATCAAGGCCGACCTCGACGTGCTCGAATTGCACACCCAGGGCATCAGCCTGGAAGACATCTTCCTTGAACTCACCCGTTCCGAAAGTGGAACGGAAAGCTAGCCGCAGCGCACAGGAGAACCCGACCATGCGCAATATCTGGATAATCGCCACGCGCGAATTCCGCCAATACTTCATCTCCCCGGTGGCCTACGCCGTGGCGGCCATGATCTTCTTGGTGCTGGGCGTCATTTTCTACTCCAACCTGGGCGCCTCAATCCTCAACCAGTACGCGCCCGACGGGCAGGCGGTGCTGGCTCCGCTGGCTACGCTGCTGCTCTTCGGCGTGCCGGCCATCACCATGCGCCTGATCGCCGACGAGAGCCGCAGCGGGACGATCGAACTGCTGCTGACGGCGCCCTTACGCGACGCGGAACTGGTCATCGGCAAGTGGCTGGGCGGGATGGGCTTCTCGCTGGTGATCCTGGCCGGCACGTGGATCTTCCCAATCATACTGAACGCGATCACCTCGCCCGGCATCGACCAGGGGCCGCTGGTGAGTTCCTACCTGGGCATGTTGCTCATGATCATGGCCATGGTCGCCATCGGCGTGATGGCCTCGGCCTTCTTTGCCAACTCGATTGCCTCCTACTTCACCACGCTGGGCATCCTGCTGCTCCTATGGGTCATCAGTCTGCCGGTGCAATCCGGCAGCGGCGCAGCGAGCACGGTGCTCTCCTACCTGGATTTCTCAGGGCACTTCTACAACAACGCGTATGCCGGAGTCATCGACACGCGCGACATCGTCTATTACGTCAGCCTGACTGCCCTGGCGCTTTTCGCCGGCACCCGTGTGGTCGAGGCGCGGAGGTGGCAGTAAATGGATGAGCACGGGAAGTCTCCGAAGCGCACACCCTCCACCTGGCTGAAATCGGTCGGGCAGGCATTCGCGGATTTCGATTGGCGCATCCTCGCGCCCTATACGGTTGGTCTGGGCGTGGTGCTGCTGGTGCTGGCCGGCGGCTACTACTTCGTCCGCCGGCTGTTCGACGGCTACGTCTACGCCGGGCTGGTGATCGGCGTGGTGGCGCTGCTGGTTTCGGCGCTGCTCGACCCGGGGCGCGTGCAGCATTGGCTCGGGTCGCGCCAAGCGCGCTACGGCAGCAACGTGCTGCTGATGAGCCTCGCGTTTGTCGGCATCGTGATCGTGCTCAATTTCCTCTCCTACCGGCACAACGCGCGCTGGGACCTGACCGAGAACAAGCAATTCACCCTGGCACCCGAAACGCTGCAGACGCTCGAAACCCTGCCCGAGGCGGCCGAGGCGCGCGCCTACTACACCTCGCGCACCGGCACCTCGCGCGATGAACTTCAGCGCATGCTCGGGCAATACCACGAGGCCTCCACCAAGTTCACCTTTCGCATGATCGATCCGGAAGCCGACCCGGCCGCGGCCACGGCCGACAGCGTGACCCGCGACGGAACGCTGGTGGTGGCGATGGGCACGCGCTCCGAGTCCATCTCCTACCCCACCGAGCAGGACATCACCGCGGCTCTGGTGCGCCTTTCGAACCCGGGCAGCCGCAAGGTGTACTTCCTTACCGGGCACGGCGAGGCCGACCCTGCGGCAACGGAAGATACCGCGCTGCGCAAGGCCTCCGACATGCTCGTCAC